>NZ_JADPGO010000027.1:0-52367 GCF_015668165.1 Blautia sp. 1001283B150304_161114_C9
AACCGATTTATTTTGTAGTTTGCATTGGAGGCTATTCGCTAATATGCCCCTAAGTTGACGCTAGGTTGACCACATTGCGGTCAGACCCCTTCAGCAACAGTGTGGCTTTTAGGGAGGGATTCTAAATAATTCAGCAGAAAACTACTGAATTGCCAAAAAGAACTAATGCCAAAAACAGAACAGCCTAGTCAATGCTAAACTAAGAAATTAACAACCTTCAAGAATTAGCAACGCATTTTAAAATTTTCCTCATAAAATCAGTATCCGTATATTCATCAGATGTATCTTTGGGGTTTCCCTCATAGTTTAATAATTCTAAATTTTTTAGTTCCATTTCTTTTTGCTGGCTTGCTAAATATTTATTTTCAATCCAGTTTCCTATAACTATCTCACAATTACTCTCAGATTCAATAACAATATTGTTTTCATTATCATGGTTAATGATTTTTTCATTAATTATATTATCAATGGTTTGAATAATTTTCTCATTGCTCTTATAAAACCAAATACAAGAGACTTTGCCTATCTTATATTTAGTATTTTTTATTGTAAAAATACGATAAAGATATGCTCCATTCAGTAGCTCAGTAATTGTAGTTAGAAGATTATTTATCTTTTCTAAAAGACTGTTAGTATGAAAAATTTCAAACTCAGAGTCTATGATTGCAGTTCTGAATTTAAAAAGAGTTTTTTTAATACTCTGTATTTTATCAACATTACTTCTTGAAAGATTATTATGCATATTATTTATAACACTTTCATAATTATTAATATTTTTTAAATAATACTCATAATCAAACATCATATAAATTCCTCCAGAAAATATTTGTAATGAATCACAATACAGTAATAGTTTGAGAAGAACAGAAAAACTATTGCTGTATAAATACAGTTCTCCCCCTTAGATGCTGGTTTGTTATTATATTCCCTCATCTAGGGGAAAGTACTGTATTTGGCTTATTTAAAAGCCTAGCAATAGTTTTTCTTATTTATATATTTCTTTACCCAAAGGATTACTTAACAGTAGCCTTTTTCAGGTTTGACCATGGGCTGAAGACTTTCTTTCCGTCTTCGGATGTTCTGTTGAATGCATGCATTCCAACTACCCATGTTCCCTTTGGTACGTTCTTGAATGTTGCTGTTACTGTACCTTCCTTGAGGTTCAGTTTCTTGTGAGCACCATAGTTGTATGGACGTGTCTCACCGTTTTCTTTCTTGGAGGATGTTCCAAGAACTACATCGTAACCAGTTGCGTTTGCAGCTGCTTTGTATGTTACTTTGATAGTAGATCCGCTTACTGTTACGTTTGTGATAACTGGAGCGTCCGGTGTGATTGCGGATACAACGAATGGATATGCGCTAGACCAGTCGCTGAATACTTTCTTACCGTTTGCGTCACGTTTCCAAGCGTGGCAGTATGCGTAGTAGGTTCCCTGCTGTACATATTTGAATGTAGTAGAAGTCTGAACCTGATTCTTGCTGATAGAATCATAGTTCTTGTTTGTGATGCAGTCACGGTCTGTAGAGATTACATAGTCGTAACCTGCAGCACCTTCTGTATCACCGGAAAGGATAGCAGTTGCTTTGTTGCCAACAACTTTAACGCTGCTGATCATTGGAGCACCTGGTTTTTCTGTCGGATCTGTCACTACAGCAGAAACAGTCTTAGAGCCTGTATAGTTCTTGTTACCTTTTGTTGCAGTTACAGTAACTTTATTTGCAGCAGCATCCTTTGTCACTGTATATTCATCAGCAGCAACTTCTACTTTTCCGCATTTAACAGTAACTTTGTCACCATTTACAGTAACGTCTGCATTTGTAAGGTCAAATTTGTCAATTCCCCATGAAAGATTTACTAATGTATTGTTTTGTTTTTTATAACCATTTTTAGGTTTAACTGTAACAAGAAGAGTTTGTTTTTCTGTTGCGTTGATCACATCCTTGTTTACAGATACATCTAAATCATAATCTGTACCTTCTACAAGTGTTCTGCCTTTTACAACAATTTTTACAGATGGTTTAACTGGAAGACCTGCTGCATATGTTCCGTTGGAAACAGAAACGCATTTGTCAGTAATCTCTTCCTGATTAATCTTGATTAACTGCATCTTGAATACATTTGTAATCTTGTTTCCAGCAGCATCTGTATAAATACCATCTTTTACATCGATACCTTCAGTTGTATTGGCAGTAGTCAGATTTCCACCAAATTTTCCTTTTGCAACTGCAAGTACGGCAGCATACTGACCATTGAGACCTTTTTTGCCATATACATTATCAACATACTTGATTTCGTAATCTCTACCTTCTTTTAATGCTTTTCCGTCATAAGATAAGATAGTTTTTGCATATGTATGTTCAGTACCATCATAATTGAAAGAAGGAGATGATACTGGGAATCCGTCTCCGTCAACAAATTTGAATGTTGCTTTGGAAGGATCAAGCATTTCACCACTGATCTGGAATGTTAATGTTTTTGTTCCAGTAAAGTTTTTATTCTTTGGTGTTAAAGTTACAGTTCCTTCACCAACTTCTTTATTTTCCCCATATGTTAAAGTAAAGTTGCTTTCAACATCAATCTTATCTCCATTTAAAGTAAGATCAATCTTATCTGCCGGAATTTCAAGAGTATAACCTTTATAATGCTGAGTACCGATTACACCATTTAATTTAGCTGCATCAGCAGACTGGATAGTGTATGTGATACTTGCAGTTCCTTCATAATCTTTACCAGAAACAGCAGTGATTGTTAAAGTTGCAGTTCCAGCATTCACATTATTAGTGTATTTAGTAGTATAGTTAGCCGGATCAATAGTATGTCCACCAATTACAACGTCAAAATCAGGTTTAACTGCCTGTCCATTGTATGTGAAAGAAGTTTCTTTCAGTTTAATATACTCAGATTTTAAAGTAGCATTAGAAATTTTTGAAGTTGCTATCATTTCTGTGGTGCCAGATTTAAATGTAAAGTTACTATTAGATTTAACTTTAACAGTTGCTTTAACAGATGATTTTGTAGCATCTACCCAATCATAATCTACAGTGTAGTCTTTTCCTTCTGTTAAAGTTAATACTTTATTTGTATTTGGAACTTTAGCTGTTACAACAACACCCATTGCTGCTTTATAATCTTCTGGTTTTGCGCCATTGATCTTTTCAACATATTTGCTTGCTGTTACATCTGAAACAGGTGTCTTGTTGATTGTAAAAGTATAATTTTTAATACTGTTTGCATAACTGTCTTTTCCAATTAAGAACATATTTGCAGTACCAGCATTTGTGTTATTTGCATATGTGATTTCATAATCAGTAGCATTTAATGGAGTATTCCCGATTGTCGGAACACCAATTTCATCAGTTGTAAATGTAACTGGTTCTCCAGTATAATATTTTTTTACAGTAGAATCTGGAATTCTATTATTATTATCTTCTTTTGGCGTTCCATTTAATTTAAATACAGCCTGCTTAATATCTGATGTAAAAATAGCTAATTCAGCAGTTGTATTACCTGTCAGTTTGTTACTAGATGTTGTTGCCTTAGGTGTGATTGTTACAGTATATGTTCCTTTAGAAACAGCATTATTTGGTATATCAATATCTACGTAACCATATAAATCATCCAATGGTTTTTTAGTGTCTTTATCGTAAAAATGATAATTTCCCTGAGCAGGTGCTGCCTTACTACCTGTTGCCTTAATTGGATCAATTGTAACTGCAACTGTGCTTAAGTCACGTGCTACAACTTCCGGAACATTTGTGGACTGAATTTTAGCATCCGTAGCAGTAGTATCAATTGTATAGTTTTTATTTCCATTTTCTGGAGTGGCAAGTTCAATCTCTCCACTTCTTGTGACATTTACATAGCCGTTTTTATCAACTTTAAGATAATCGGATAAGTCAATTGTTTTGGTAGCCTTATCAACTAATGTAATGTCTTCTTTTTTGATTTTCACATCACCATTTGTACTGCCATCAAATTTAAAGGATGTATTCTTTAATGTAGCAACCATTTCATCAGCAATCATACTTTTAGTATTTAATGATTTAGCTATGATTTCATAAGTAGCTGTAATAGAGCCCTTATATGCAGGTGACTTAGGTGTTAATGTAACTGTGATCTTTTTACCAGTTACGTTAACAAAATCAGTGTTTTCATCATAACCTAAGTTATAATCGCTAATATCATTTAATTCTTGCGGTAATGCTGCGCCAGAAACCTTTGCAGTAGGAGTGATTGTGTTTTCTGGATTCTGAATACTGCCATTATACACAACATTAGAAGCTGTTGCTTCAACAATATCTGCTGTGTTTTTCGCATTTACAGTAATTTCATCGGAAGTATCACTCCATACAATTTCTCCAGTTGTTTTGTTTTGTGCATATACATATAATGCAACTTTTTTTCCAACCATCCAAGATTTAATATTTTTTTGGCAATTCTTAGGTTGTCCTGCTGTAAGTGATGCAGGACTGCCAGCAACCACTCCATCAATTTTCCAATCTGCCTTTAAGTCAACAGTGCTTGGATCAATGATTCCATTATCAGTTACTGTAACTGATGTAGTTAAGTTTTTATTATCCCATACAACTGCGTTACCTGTTATATCTTTGCCGTCATACTGCATAGGTGTTAAAGTCATACTGTATTCGTTTCTATTAGAAACCTCAGCAACAGCAACATCTGTAGTATCATCCGCAACAGGTGCTGCTGCTTCTTCATCAGCAGTAAATGCTTCTGTAGCCGGAGCTTCTGTAGCAACTGGTGTTTCAGGACCATCGCTGAACTCAGCAGCCCATACCGGCACATTAGAAGTAGCAAGCATTGCAACAACAAGTGACATACTTAATGTCTTTTTTGCCATGCCCTTCTTTGTGTTTTTAATCTTTGTCATGATTATAGTTCCCCTTTGGGTGATGGACAGGTTGATTTTGGAGAAAATTTCGTATGGGGAATTGATTTCAGATTTGAGGAATATCCGGATATTATGATTTATAAGTGGATAATTGTTGATAATCATAGTAAAAACAGACAGTTATTGCAAATAAATCTGATGTTGTATTGAAAAATTCTTCTGGTTTTACGCTGATTGTAGCAAGCAAGTAACGATACATAATGAGACTCATAAAATATAAAATGCTCAGGGGATCTGTCTGAAAAATTGACGGTGTCGGATCAGCGAAAATAGATTTCAATGATTGTATCTATATTTTCTCTATTAGCACAATAAATCGGAACCCGGTTCTGTTTCTGGCGAATGACAAGCTGAGAAATCAGTAACAATTGCATATTTTCAATAAAAGGGGAAGAATAAAATAACTCCTGCCATATAAAACAGGAGCTATTCTATATAAGACTGCAATTGTGGGAATTCTTTACAGTTATCTCTTATGTAGTTTCTTTTAAAGGCGGCAAATGCAGATTCCCGACGGAGCAGTGCCTTTAGTTTTCGCTGTATATATCTGGAATCAGGATTTTTTCTATATGCTTCAAGATTGTCATATAGAAGGTTCATTTCCTTTGTTAGTTCATTGTAGCGCATTGCACTTTTATATGTCCGCATACCAGTGTTGAGAAGATTGAAGGATTCGTAAATGAGCAGAGCAGTTCTTACTGCCATGGAATTATGCTCATCTTTGGCTGAAATTTCAGTTTTTCCATCTTTTAATTTAAACGTCATCATAAGCTCTGGATCATTTTTACAACAGTCTATAATTCCGTCATCATACTTTTTCTGATTTTTTATTCCATTGCAGTGACTGCATGACCAAAACAAATTATTCCAGTCAAATTTTCGTTCAGGGTATTTTCCGTTTTTATGAGGCAAAAGGTGTTCTACCTGAGGATCCTGAAGATTTTTCAGTTCGCAAATGTAGCACTTATCGTGAAAATCTTTTCTCAACCGGGATACAACATCTGGCTGTTCATAGCTTCCGGAAACTTTTTTTGCTTCTGATTCCAAAGAGTCAGGAGCGGGAAAAGAACGTTCTATTTTTACCATCAGATATCCTCCCGTTGTGCCAGTTCTTCTTTTAATTGTTGATATTCTGTGGTGATGTCAAGAGCCAGGTAATCAGGGATTTCATCCAAAAACATTTCCAACTCTGCAATTTTTTCAAAGTCATCATCAGTAAGCTTCGGCTTCTGAACAAGGGTTTTATATTGCTGAAATTTATTTTTTAATGTATCGGATAAGGTATCAACCTGGAAATAACCTTTTACAATTCCATCATATGGTACATCTGACAATCCATTCTCAACAACGATATGATTCTCAAGATCGTAAATTACTACATTATCCAGGCTGTTAAGCACAAACGGAGAATGTGTTGAGACGATAAACTGAATATTTGGAAACAGGCAGGTTAGGATATGCATGATCTGTTTCTGCAGTTCAAGATGAAGATGCGTTTCGATCTCATCTATAAGTACAATTCCGGGAAGGTCAAATTCAAAAATACGTCCTTTTTTCTTGACCATACGAATCATGAGATCCAGAACAATATCCATGATGGCTGAAAATCCACTGGACATACAGTTGAAATCATAAGGTTCTTTTCCACTCTGGCAGATCATAAAGGAAAACGTATCTTCATTAAAATCTAATTTCAACGTAGTATCCTCAAATATTTGTTGCAAAAGCTTTTCAAACTGGATAAACCAATTATTTATAGAATCTGCTTTCGTGTTATTTGATTTTGCTCTTGCCAATGCTTCTGTCACTTTTAGATCTGCAAGATATTTAACAAACAAGTTTCTGGGAGCATCGTTTAGATCATAGGCATCATTTAGAGAAACTTTTTCTATATGTTCAGGTACTTCAGCCTGAAAGTTTCTGTCACATTTATAGTAAGCTAATAAAAAACTTCCATCGGCATATAGTTCTTTTAAATTTATGTCTGTCTCATTATTAAATGACAGTTTAACAGATGGATCCAGCATATTGAAATATGTTGAAAGACGTTTTGCTGAATCCAAAGTATAAGGATCCATCTCTTTTGTTTTTTCTAAATTTAAATCTGATACTTGGAATTTCATTTTCAGATAAGCGGCAATGGCATCTAATACACTTGTTTTACCACTTCCGTTTTTGCCGGTAAAAATCAGGTGTCGGGAAATAGTATCAGATAAATTGATAGTGATATCTTTTAAATGGCGTACTTTTTTAATTTCCAGTTTTGTAACAAATAATTTTTCCATATTTCTTTTTCTCCTGGAGCATTACAGATTAACATGAGTTCATTATAACAAATAACAGGAAGAGTTACTAGAAAAAACTATTGACAAATTAAGACAATCGCTGGATAGATTTTGATAATGTGTGGTACAATTCATTTAATTATCTTCGCAGCAACTGTAGATATACATACAGGGGATGGCAGTATAATTACCCAAATGGATTATTTCACTTTAGCTGTTTCAAGATTGGACCATGGGCTGAATACTTTCTTGTTATCAATGGATGTTCTGTTGAATGCATGCATTCCAACTATCCTAACACACAGGGATTACCAGTTGCAAATAAAATTTTTAATTGAACTTATTTAAGTAATATAATATAAATAAGTTTGAGGTGATGAATATGGAATATAATTTTTCAGAGGATCTGAAGTCTATACGAGAGATTCTGGGATTTTCTCAAAGTGAACTTGCAGAAAAAATCGGAGTAGAGCAGGTGACGATCTCAAGAACCGAGCTGAAAAAAACAGAACCATCGGCAAGGCTTTTGGAAGCAGTATATTCGTTTGCATTTGATAAAAACATAAAGATAAACAAATTAAAGGAAATGTTCTGGAGAGATGATTTAGGTGCAAATGAAAAATTGCTTTTTCATGGCGCTAAAACTGAAATTGACGGAGAGATTGATATTCATAAGGGAAGAAAAAATAATGATTTTGGGCAGGGATTTTATACAGGAGAAAGTTATGAGCAGGCAATATCATTTGTTTCAGGGTTTGGTAATTCTTCCGTATATTATATCAGATTTGATGACAGAGATCTGAAATGCAAGAGATATGAAGTAAATCAGGAATGGATGATGACGACTGCTTACTATAGGGGAACATTGGATGAGTATAAGGATCATCCGGCAGTAAAGGCACTTATAGAACAGTCACGGAACTGTGATTACATAATTGCTCCAATTGCAGATAACCGTATGTTTCAAATCATTAATTCATTTATTGCCGGAGACCTTACAGATAAACAGTGTAAACATTGTCTTGCTGCCACAAATCTTGGGATGCAGTATATTTTTCTGACTGAAAAGGCTGTATCCCAGATAAAATTAACAGAACGATGCTATATATCAAATAATGAAAGGGAATACTATAAAAATATAAGACTTGAAGAGTCAAAACTGGGTGATGACAAAGTTAAATTAGCTAAAAGGCAATATAGAGGGCAGG
Organism: Blautia sp. 1001283B150304_161114_C9; assembly: GCF_015668165.1. Classification (NCBI taxonomy): domain Bacteria; kingdom Bacillati; phylum Bacillota; class Clostridia; order Lachnospirales; family Lachnospiraceae; genus Blautia; species Blautia sp. 1001283B150304_161114_C9. Next base: position 8,407 of record NZ_JADPGO010000027.1, read on the forward strand.
GAAGATATATTGATGAGATTCTGTCATAAAGGGGTGACCAATATATGAAAAGGATGAATAAGGATGGAGTGCTTTTATGTGAACTTCAGGCAACAGCATTTGAAAAGTCAATTGATAAAATGGAGTCAAGTTCAGAGATTTTTATCAGGCGATTTATGAGGAGTCGAATAGCTAAAAGGCTTGATGATGGATCAGTACTGGAAAGTAATATCCAGGCAGAGGATATCCTGCAGCTGGTTAATGAAGAATATGGGTTTTCTAATTATGGTTCTGTGAAATATACCCGTAACGAAATGTATTGGATTGGATATATTTACAGGTATTTTGTAATAACCTACGAATTAACTTCTATGCAAGTCTATAAGATCGTAAAGCCAAAGGAACTGAAAGGGCTGTTTTTGCCATATCATACAATGGATCCATCTCAGGCTATTGAGCGAATATTGGAAGCAAAAGGCCTGTTTACCGATGAAAAAATGGAATTGGAACGTCAGTATGAAATATTCAAAAGAATACGAAATAAAAAAATATAAGGGACTATCGGAAATTGTAACATACCTCTTTTCCTTCTAACTAAGATTAGATCTTATTAGATTGGTACGTTATAATTATAGTTTATCACAACACTTCCACCCACCGGTCTATATATCCTTTGCAGGACGCACAGCCATACCTTTCGGGCTGTCATCAGGAAATTCTTCAATTACACTTGTAAGCAGTGTAAGCTTAATTGTATTAATTATTTCTTTACATTCGTCCTTACTTTTGGGGACGTCATAATCCGGTTGAGTAACTGCAATAGATTCCATAATATCTTCAAAATAACTGTTATGACAATAATCAGATAAAACTTTATATAAATTATATAAAGAGGTCTCATCTTCAGGAATTTCAAAAATCTGAGATAATTCTCGAAAATTATTTCTATAAAGCGTCATTCGGTTTCCGCCAAGATTTTTTAAGACCTGTTGAGGATTATCATCTGTTGTATTAATCGATTCATAACAACCCAAGTCAACATATTTGCCCAGATAGTCTGCATAAATTTCTGGAACTGTAGAATGCTTTTTGTTAAGTGCCTTAAAAACAATAGTACTCTCTAAAGTATTTCTTAAAATAAGTAGTATATATCTAGGATGCTCTTGGAGGTTTAAATCATCAATAAAATCCATATCCTCTATAAAGTTTTTTAAAAAACCTGATTTAAAAAGCTTTTCATGCATATCTATAGTGGAACTTGTACACAATTGTTCATAAATTGTAAATAAGATATCATTTAATTTTTTGCAATCACTATTTTGGCACATTTTTTAATCCTCCTCTATCTTTTAACAAAGAACCTCCAATTATATTAATTGGAGGTTCTTTGTTTTAGGAATCTGTATTAATTACCCAAATGGATTATTTAACAGTAGCCTTTTTCAGGTTTGACCATGGGCTGAAGACTTTCTTTCCATCTTCGGATGTTCTGTTGAATGCATGCATTCCAACTACCCATGTTCCCTTTGGTACATTTTTGAATGTTGCTGTTACTGTACCTTCTTTGAGGTTCAGCTTCTTGTGATTTCCATAGTGGTATGGACGTGTCTCACCGTTTTCTTTCTTGGAATCTGTTCCAAGTACTACATCGTAACCAGTTGCGTTTGCAGCTGCTTTGTATGTTACTTTGATAGTAGATCCGCTTACTGTTACGTTTGTGATAACTGGAGCGTCCGGTGTGATTGCGGATACAACGAATGGATATGCATTAGACCAGTCGCTGAATACTTTCTTACCGTTCTCATCACGTTTCCAAGCGTGGCAGTATGCGTAGTAAGTTCCCTGCTGTACATATTTGAATGTAGTAGAGGTCTGAACCTGATTCTTGTTTACGGAATCATAATCTTTGTTTGTGATGCAGTCACGGTCTGTAGAGATTACATAGTCGTAACCTGCAGCACCTTCGGAATCACCGGAAAGGATAGCAGTTGCCTTGTTTCCAACAACTTTAACGCTAGTGATCATTGGAGCATCTGGTTTTTCATTTTCAGCTTTACCTTCTGCCTGTACAGTCTTTGAACCAGTATAGTTCTTAGATGTAGATTTGGCAGCTACTGTATAAGTATCATCACTATTCTTTGTAACTGTATATTCAGATACTGGAACTTTGATAGTACCATTAATTACAGTTGCTACACCATCTTTAACAGTAACATCACAATTAGCAATTGTCTGTTTGTCAATACCCCATTTATCCAGATCACTTGCATTAATTGTACCAGATGTTTTGTATCCATTAAGTCCAACAACAGAAACCGTATATTTCTTACCGGAAGTTACTTCTGTATGACTATCATATACTAATTTGTAATCCTTACCTTCTTCAAGAGTCTTTCCACCAAACTGAACGATTACTTCTGGTTTAACTGGAAGACCACCTGCATAGACACCATTTCTAACGGTAACATTTGTCTTATCAAATGTAAGAGAACCAATTGTAAAATCTGTCTTAGCTGCAACACCTGTAACTTTTGTATCATTTACATAATCTTTAACAGTATCTGCACCTGCAAAATTGCTACTATCTTTAGTTACAACAATAATAGAACCATTTCCAGCAGTATCACCGTAAATATTATTTACGTATCTGATCTCATAATCGTCTGCTGTAACTAAATCTGCATAAGTGCCTGTTGGAGCAAATTTTACAGAAGCAAATTCTTTTGCTGTTCCATCATATTTGAATACATTGTTAAGATTACTGATTACTTTTCCGTATTTGTCATATACAGTAATGGTACCTGTTAATGCGGCTTTTTTGATATCAAATGTTCCGGTTGTAGAAGTACCATTAAAGTTCTTGTTATTTCTCAGTTTAGAAATTGTAACACTACCAACGCCCTTACCAGCATTGACATTTGTACCATATGCAGTTACTTCAAACTGGGAAGAAACGGGATTATCGTTTAAAGTAACTGTCAGATTTCCGTTAACTCCGTTAGAAGTTCCAAAGTCTGGACGAACCTGTTTTCCGCCTTTGTATTCTGCACCAGATACAACAATTTTTACATCTTCGATATTAGCCGGTGTAATCTCAAATTTTGCCTTTGCTTCACATCCCTGATATTTTCCGCGTCCTTCAATCTTAAGTGTAGCAGTACCTACATCTACACCTTCATCTACGGCTTTAACAACATAATCTGTACCTTTTTCCAGTTCTAATGTACCAACCATAACTTTGAAGTCAGGAGTGATCTTTCCACCGGTATATACATAAGAAGTTTTATTCATAACAATGTTGCTGTCATTTAATAAGCCAGATACCAGTTCTGTTCCTTTTTCAGATGTAACAACATCTTTTTTCTTTCCTAATGTTCCAACAAAGTTCGGATTAGTAATGGTAACTGTTGCGTAAATCTTATGTCCCGGAGTATTTGAACCAGCTTTCTTTCCGTTCATAAATTTATAATTTACAGTATAGTCGGAACTTGTAAGAGTTGCAATAGTGGTTTTTCTGTCATTGCTCTTAGCAATTACAGTAACCGGCAATTCATATTCAGATGCTTTAGTAAAGCTCTTATCAAGAACGACTTTTTCCTGAAGAGTTACATCAGCACTAGTAATTGTCAGTGGTGTAATTGTATAGTAAAGGTTAAATGTCTGATCTTTTAACGGAGAGCCTTCTTTATTAACTTTGATTGTTGCATAATGTTTGTTTCCTGCGTTAGTTACATCTGCGCTATATCCTGTAATTTCCCACTCGCCACTCTGAAGTACTTCTGATGCAGGTGATGTACTAGTACCGTTATTCACAGTTGTTTTGTAAGAAACTGTAAGTTTTCCAAAGTCTGTAGAAACCGGTTTAATCTCTTTTCCTGTATATTCTTTTGAAACTGCTTTTTCTGCACTAACAGAACTAATTGTAATCACAGAAGTTTTAAAGCTGACAGATTTAACGCTTCCTTTTGTATTATTACCTTTGGCATAAACATCAGCAATAAAAGTTCCTGTAGTCGGAAGAGTATCTGTACCTTTGTATGTTTTACCCTTATCGTCAGTAATAACGAGTTCATAATCAACGTTGTTTCTTAAATTTAACAGAGTATCACCTTTATGGAAAATAGGTGTAATATCCTGTACTTCAGTACCACCAGTTACAGTTGGAACAGTAACTTTGCAATCTGCTAAATCTAACTGTACAATTTCAAATGCACCAGTAATATGTAAATCTGGTACTTTTGACTCAGTAAAGTTTGTTAATTTACTCTTGTCTAAAGTGATTGTGATGTTTTTCTTTCCAACTAAATAGTTGTTAGCTCCACCAGTATTGTCTGTTGTGGCATCTTCAATTGCATAAGATAAATCTGCACCACTTAATTTTCCGTTACCTGTTACCAGTGCTGGATCTTCAGATGCGTTAGATTCTGCAACAGTGATTTTTGAAATTTCAGGCTGAATCGGGTTACCTGTATATGTATATTTTACATCTTTTTCATATGTGGCAACCATATCATCCTTAACATAATCTCTTGTTACAATGTTGATTTTTCTTGTAGTTGTACCTACATATGGATTGTTTTTAACATCATCTCGAGCACTTACTGCAACAATTAAAGTATCTCCGGCATTTTTTGCTTTCTGCTCAGTAGTAACTTTAAAATATTTTTCAAAATCAACAGGACTTACAGCATATGTTCCATATAAACTTAATACTCCAAATTTGATATTTTTTCCATCTAAGGAAAATTCTTTGCCATTGTATCCAAGCTTATCACCGATAGCAGTATTTGATTTATCTATTAAAGTAAATGTAGCCTCTTCGATGGACTGTGCTTCTACTGCAACCTGACCAACAACAACATCATAGTCGTAATTATATGTTGCATCATTTCTCCAGATATGAAGTTCTAATGTTTTTCCAGCATAATCAGGAGCAACATTTGCTATATTAGCAGCTGATACAGATGTAGCAGCTGTTGTATCTGAAATTACATTTTCAGATGTACCAGCGATTCTCCATCCCCAATGGAATGAGTTTACTGCAGCTGGATTTTTTTCACATACTAAGTTTCCTGTAACATTTACAGACTGTCCCCAAATTACTGATTTTGGCATTTTCACACCACTGACATCAATATCGGAGTTGCTGATTGTAGTATCCTCTGTTGCAGCAACTGCTGTATTGTCTTCTACAACTGGAGTTTCTGCTGTTTCATCAGCAAATGTTTCAACAGCCGGAGTTTCTGTAGCTACTGCAGGATCTGTTCCATCGCTGAATTCAGCAGCCCAAACCGGCACATTAGAGGTTGCCAGCATTGCAACGACGAGAGACATACTTAAGGTTTTCTTAGCCATGCCTTTCTTCGTATTCTTAATCTTTGTCATGATTATAGTTCCCCTTTGGGTGGTGGACAGGTTGATTTTTGATTGAAAAGCACATTTTCTGATTAGAAATTTATGCACAACCCTGAAAAAATAGTTATTTATAACTGCCTTTTTTACGCATCATAGCGGTATTTTTATAGTTATATGATCATTTACAGATGACAGAATGAGAAAAAAGAACAAATCAAACAATCAGACTCTGTACTTTTCAGATTTTTAATAATTTTTATAGTTCCTTTCGTGGAAACAAGGTAATAATTATGCTATATTGATAACAGAAATAAATCAACGGGAGGTGCTGGATACGACGGAAAAAAATAAGATCAAACCGGATACCATACTGAAGAACTTCTGGAGAGACAACAGACATTTTGCGGATCTGTTCAATGCAGTATTTTTTAACGGGGAACAGGTGCTGAAGCCGCAGGATCTTACAGAAGCAGATACGGATGTTTCCTCCATGCTGAAATTTAACGGTCATGCAGAAACAGTACAGAAGATTCTGGATGTTGTAAAAAAGACGGCATATGGTGTGGATTTTGTACTCTGGGGACTGGAAAATCAGGCAAAGATCCATTATGCGATGCCACTGCGACATATGGTTGGAGATGCGTTCTCTTACATGAAAGAATATGATGAGATCGCAGCAGTAAATAAGAAAAACGGGGATTTCCATTCAGCGGATGAATTCCTGTCAGGTTTTAAGAAGACCGACCGGCTGCATCCGGTAATTAGTCTGTGTGTATACTATGGAGAAAATGAATGGGATGGCCCGTCTTCCCTGAAGGATATGCTGGAGATTCCCGAAAAGATAGAACCACTGGTATCTGATTACCGTATGAACCTGGTACAGGTAAGATCAAGTGGAGAGCTGTGTTTCAGCGATCCGGATGTGAATATGGTGTTTGACGTGAGCCGCCTGATCTATGCCAGGGATTATACGAAGATCAAAGAAGTCTACAGTGACCATGATATCCCGGCAGATCTGGGCGTTGTGATAGGTGCTATTACAGAATCACAGAAGCTGATCGATCATGCTTTGGAATTGGAGCAGAGAGGAGGGCAGATCAATATGTGTAATGCATTGGAAGAGTTAAGGCAGGAAGGTGTCGAAGAAGGTCGTCAGGAAGGCAGATTAGAAGGTCGACAGGAGGGCCGTCAAGAAGGCAGATGGGAAGGTATCCTTGAAGGCATTCGTGCGACTGTAAGGACTTGCAGGAATTTTAATATCAGTGAGACAGATACAGTCAGAAACATCATGAATGAATTTTCTCTATCACAAGAAGAAGCTGTCAATTATGTAAAAAAATACTGGTAAATGGAAAACTCTATCAGGAAGAGCCTTTGGTCCATATGGTCCGGGGCTCTTTACTTATATCAGAGTAAAATATAATACACTATTTTCAAGATTTCGGTATCTAAATGGATTTTAAAATGAAATGATTTATAACTGTATTATTTACACATAATATTTATTATTTCACAATTATACAATTACGTTGGCTGTTGATCGACGGAATTATATTTGATGATTATATAAATCGTTGCATTCTATATGAAACGAGAAAAGAAATCGTTGCATTTCGATTGGAACGATTTTATACTATATATTATAAATCAATATTGGGTTTCAAAGGGTTGAAAAGGTGGAGGAGAATATATCATGAGGGAAAGCAGAACATTGGAATATAAGGAAAATCTGTCATCTAATACGTTTCTGAAAACAATCAGTGCCTATGCTAATTATGGCGAAGGAAAGATTATATTTGGAATCAATGATCAGGGGAACATCATCGGCATAACAGATCCAGTGAACGGATGCCTGAATCTGGAGAATAAGATCAACGACAGTCTCAGTCCTGTGCCGGAGTTCCGTCTGGAGATACAGGAGAATACGATTGTGCTTACTGTTTATGAAGGCAGGTATAAGCCTTATCTCTATAAAGGCAAAGCTTATAAAAGAAATGATTCTTCTACAGTTGAAGTGGATCGTCTGGAATATAACCGGTTGATCCTGGAGGGCTGTAATCAGACTTTTGAGGAGATTGCTTCATTCAATCAGCAGCTTACTTTTTCTAAATTAGAAACAGAATTTACCCGGGTGATGGGCATTGAGAAGATCAATAAAGATATTTTAAAAACTCTTGAACTGTATTCTGATCAGAGTGGATTCAATAATGCAGCTGCACTTCTTGCTGATGATAATCAGTTTACGGGAATAGATATCATACGTTTTGGTGATACCATAGATGAGATCATGGACAGGGAATCACTGGAAAATATTTCCATACTTTCTCAGTTGGAAAAAACACTTCAGATGTTCCGAAAGTATTATCAGTATGAAAAAATAGAGGGAGCCGAAAGGAAATGTATTGACAAAATCCCGGAAAAAGCCTTCAGGGAAGCAATAGCCAATGCTCTGATCCATCGAATGTGGGATATCCCGGCATCTATAAAAGTCAGTATGTATGCGGACAGGATTGAGATCAGTTCTCCGGGAGGGCTTCCTGCCGGAATCAGCGAAGAGGAATACCTGAATGGTCAGATATCCATACTCAGAAATCCTATTATCGGAAATGTGTTCTTCCGGCTGAAATATATTGAGAAATTTGGAACCGGAATCATGAGGATCAATCATGCTTACAGGAACGCACTGATAAAACCATCGTATCAGTGTTTTTCTAATTCTATCAAAGTAATTCTTCCTGTTATAAGGGAAAACTATGACCTGAACGAAGCCGAACAGATACTGGTCAACATCCTTAAGGGAAAAGAAAAAATGTCAAGATCAGAAATTGAGAAAGCAGCAGAAATGGAAAAGAGTAAAGCAGTACGTACTCTGAACAGCCTGATTGAAAAGAAAATCCTGAAAAAAACAGGTGCAGGCAGGGGAGTCAGATACACCTTGAAATAGCAGAAAGCAATATAAGGATAAGATTCTGTTAGAATATATGGTATAGGTTTATTAAAAAGAAAGATTCCGATCGCAATGACCGGAGCCGATCCTGGATGTTGTAAAGAAGACGGCATATGGTGTGGACTTTGTTCTCTGGGGACTGGAAAATCAGGCAAAGATCCATTATGCGATGCCACTGCGTCATATGGCCGGAGTCTGCTTTTGCCTGTTGTATCTGCCACGTTCTATATGCAAAATACCGCATATAAAGGCACGATCCGATAAACTTCTTTTTGCCTGAAGTCTTCGGCAGAGATTAAATACATTTGTGTGGGTGCAGGAGAGAGGAAAGATTTATTCAGCTGCATAAGGTTCCTGCACTTCTGATGTGGGGTGGTGCGGTAGTCTATGGCAATAAAATGACTGTTTTTGGACAGTAAAAAGGGAACTTCCGCCTGGTTGCCGCTGGACCAGTAGGAGAGGGCATAGCCATTCCGGATAAAGTGCTGTGCCAGAAAGGTTTCGATACAGGCTGTACCGGCGGTGGTTTCTTCTCCTGACAGAAGCTGGAAGGCAGGGATTTTTAGTATGCATGAGCATAATCCGGTGTCAACAGGATACAGATGTAAGGAGGTTTCCGAAGGTTTGCTGCAGACAGCTGTCTGGCAGGGAATGGCAAGTCCGGCGCTGATCAGCCACTGCAGGGGTTCATGATAGACTTTGGCAGTAGCACCTTTTGCAATGCGGGTGTACTGGAATTTACGGCTGGTTCTGCCGAGCTGTGCAGGGATCGAGAGCCAGGCATTGCGGCAGTGGCGGGCGGTTCCTTTTGGAGCCAGAGCAGTAATATCGCTGAGAAAAAGATTAAGGAGCTTTTGCTGGGTGTCAGGTACCAGCAGGAGCTTCTTTTCTTTTTTGTATTCCATAATGGCAGCAGGCATTCCGCCGATGATCAGATAGAGACGGAACTGTGACAGGGCTTTTTCGTGGAGTTTTTTTCCCATTGGGCTGAAATCGGAGAAATGATTGCGGATTTCTCTTGTAAGGGCAAACTCAGCATTGGCCCACAGAAATTCTTCAAAATCCAGTGGATACAGAGTCAGGATATCAAAGTCGTGGACGGAGAAAGAATCAGAGTTAACCACACCTTTATAGATAGAGGCAATGTGATATTGTGGAAAGTCCAGGGCAATAGAGGTAAGAAGTGTGGAAATCTGAGGAATGCACTGGATATTGTCAAGAATCAGAAGGGAAGAGGCAGGGCGCAGTGGTTTTCCTGCACAGGTTTCCAGAAAAAGCAGTACTTCCTGTGGATCATGTGGAACAGACAGATAGTCTGTAGCAGAGCGGTCTGTTTCCAGATTGATGTAGAGTGTATGTTCGTATTGCTTATTTCCGAAGTCCATAAGCAGCCAGGTCTTGCCTGTCTGGCGAAGCCCCTGGAGGATTAAAGGTTTGCGGCCGGGATTTTTTTTCCAGTATATCAGGGAATCGGTACATTTTCTTCTCATATGGGAAATCTCCTTTTAGTCGGTGGCATAGGTATAGAGTGAACGGTAACGGTACAGGACAGTTATAAATGATCAGCAGAGGAACGAGTTGATTGTAGAGGAATGTTTATGACATCATTATACAATGAAAATGTCGGAAAAATCTATACATAAAGATAGAAAAAAGTCGATTTACACATTTTTAAATATTTGTTATCGTAATTGTATAGACAAAATGTAATCGCTCAGGTTTTTCTGAACGGTAACAACATTGCCCGGCAAAACAACAATTATTTCATTTCACAAAGGAGGATCCCTATGAAGAGAATCAATGCAATCTACGCAAGGCAGTCAGTGGACAGAGCAGATAGTATTTCTATTGAAAGTCAGATCGAGTTCTGCAAGTACGAGTTAAAGGGTGGAAGTTTCAAAGAGTACAAGGATAAGGGTTACAGCGGCAAGAATACAGTCAGGCCACAGCTTCAGCAGCTTCTGACAGATATCCGCAGAGGGGAAGTGGAGAAAGTGATCGTGTATAAGCTGGACCGGATCAGCCGTTCTATTCTGGATTTTTCCAATATGATGAATCTGTTTCAGCAGTATCAGGTGGAATTTGTCTCTTCTACAGAGAAATTTGATACTTCGACACCTATGGGACGGGCAATGTTAAATATCTGCATTGTGTTTGCGCAGCTGGAACGTGAGACTATTCAGAAACGTGTCAGCGACGCATATTATTCCAGAAGTCAGAAAGGTTTTCGCATGGGCGGCAAGCCTCCTTATGGTTATCGGCTTGAGGAGATTCTGATGGAGGGAATCCATACAAAGAAGCTTGTGGAAGAACCCGGGGAAGCGGCAATTGTGCGGGAAATTTTTGATATGTACGAACAACCGGACACTTCTTATGGGGATATCACCAGATATTATGCGGAAAAGGGAGTGCAGTTCTACGGAAAGGAACTGATACGTTCCATGCTGGCCCAGCTTCTGAGAAATCCGGTATATGTGCGGGCTGATATGGATGTGTATCGTTTTTTCAGGAGTCATGGAACCAATATAGTAAGCAGTCTGGAGCAGTTTGACGGGATTCATGGATGTTATCTTTATCAGGGGCGGGATGCGCAGACAGATAAGCTGCAGAATCTTAAGGGACATATGCTGGTGGTGGCACCTCATGAGGGGCTTGTGTCTTCGGAGCAGTGGCTGAACTGCAGGATCAAGCTTATGAGAAATAAAACGATTCAGGCCAACCGGAAAGCTGTGAATACATGGCTGGCAGGGAAAGTGAAATGTGGCAATTGCGGATACGCACTTATGAGTATTAAAATACAGTCCGGTAAACAGTACCTGAGATGTACGAAGCGTCTGAACAACAAAGCCTGCCCGGGGTGCGGGAAGGTTTATACTGAAGATGTGGAGAATTATGTATATAAAGAGATGGTACGTAAGCTGCGCGAAGGACAGTCTCCTGCCGCTTATACGAAGTTAAAGGAAAATCCGCAGGTAAAGCAGATTTACAGGGAGATTGAGGAAATGGAAAAGGAGATTTCTCTGCTTGTGGATTCTCTGGCAGGTGCCGGAGAAACACTGACAGATTATATTAATCAGAGAGTGGAAGAAATAGACCAGATACATCAGTTAAAGCTGGAGAAATTATCGGTGCTTGCGGAGAATCATGCGACACCGGAGCAGATGGAAAAGGTAGCATCTAATGTAAGTCTGTGGGGAGAGATTGATTTTGAGGAGAAGAGGTTTACAGTTGATAAGATGATCAGGTCACTTAAGGTATTTCCCGGATCAGTCCAGATACAATGGAAATTCTGATATATAACAGTCCGGCAGAGCGTAAATTTTTGTCTTTACGCTCTGCCGGATTAGAGCGTGTCTGAAAAATCATTCCCGCAATCTGCACGCCCCACTTTGCGGGATATTTCATCCGAATTCAGTTGCCGTAGCCCAGATGGTCTTATTAGTTTTCAGTCAGTGGTTTGTTCTTTATAAGCATTTCGCGAATTACGTTTTGCGTATATTCTCCGACATGCCTCTTATCTTCTTTGCTCAGTTCATCCGGATAGATCGGCTTACCGTATTCTACTACAACTTTTGCAGGAGATATCTTCGGGAAGTGTGCCTCGAAAATGTTGGCTGAATTGCTGATCGCAATTGGGATGATCGGGCAATTGGCCTTGGTAGCGATTTTGAAGCTTCCTTCATGGAAGGGAAGCATGTCCAGCTCATCTTTATTTCTGTTTCGGGTTCCTTCCGGGAAAATACAGATGGAAATTCCGGATTTTACTTTGTCTACTGCGGTCAGGATCGTTTTGAGTCCCTGTTTGATGTCTTTCCTGTCAAGGAAGAGACAGTGGAGATAACGCATCCATGTGGAAAGAAGAGGAATTTTCTCCATCTCTTTTTTGGCAATGTAGCCTGTACGGATCGGACAGCGGGAGTAAGTAAGAAGTATGTCGAAGTAGCTTCTGTGGTTGCCGATATAAAGTACAGGTGTGTCCTTTGGCACATTTTCTTCTCCGATCACAGTAATCTTTGCACCGGTGATCTTAAGGATAAATCGGAATACTGCTTGGATGATCCTAAGGGAGCTGATATCCTTCTTTTCAGGAGAAAATCTGCCGATGATCCATTCGACCAGCAGGATGGGGATGGACAGGATCAGGTATCCGATCACAACAATACAGACGAGGATAAATCGTATCATTCGTTAATTCCTTTCCGGGCATTATATAATGCTGATGCCCATATATAAGTATAGAAGTTATTATAAGGAATTATGAGATATCCTGCAAGAAATAAATCATAGTATAACGATTTTTTGGCATTAAATAAAGCACTGAGGACAGGATTCTTTCCTGCAGAAAAGCAGTTACTGTCAGATATATAGCATAGAGTATGGTAATAACAGGGCTGTATTCGGCATAGAATATTTAGCGAAGAATGAGCAGGGGTGCATTATGGGCAAAAGGACAGGAGGACTGCTCTGTGTGTTGCTGTTGGCTCTTTTGCCGGCGGGCTGTCAGTTTATCAGGATTGAGGAGGGCGAACGTACACCTCTGGAATATACGATCGTAAAGCAGGAGGAAATTCCGGAAGAGATTTCAGAACTGATGGAACAGAAGAAAAAGAAAGTATTTCAGATGACCTATCAGGTGGGAGATATAAGGTATCTGATGAAGGGATATGGAGAGCAGCTTACAGGAGGGTACAGTATTCAGGTGGAGGAGGTTTCTGAATCAGAGAACGCAGTATTCTGCAAGACAAGGCTGATAGGTCCGGAGAAAGCGGATGCAGGCAGTGAACCGTCTTATCCCTGTATTGTTCTGAAAATCAGAGAAACAGAGAAACCGATAGAATTTTTGGGTTTTATCATAAAGTAAACAGAGAAAGGAAGGAAGCAGGTTGGAATTAAAAAAAGAAAGTATTCAGATGCTGCGGATCAAAAATAAAGCGGCAGCGCAGGCGACTTTTGACGAGGACTATAATGTGCCCGATGTGAAACCGGATATCGGGAGACTGGTGCAGAGCAAAGCGGATGTTTCCATGGAGGAAGTGAGGCTGAGTGAAGGAAGAGCGCTTCTTAAAGGGACATTAAATGCAGATTTGCTTTATGTTGGGGAAAAAGAGGGCAGGATTTACAGCCTTTCTGCGAAGCTTCCGCTGGATGAGATGATTAATCTGGAGGGAATCGAAGGGGGAGATAAGCTGTGTCTGAAATGGGAGATTGAGGATCTCAGTGTTCATATGATTCATTCCAGAAAACTGAATATTAAAGCAATTGTAACTTTTTATGCAGTGGTAGATGAACTGGCAGTCGTTGAACTTCCGGTTTCCGCAGAGGATCAGGAAGTCTCTGTGAAAACGGAGAAAGTCCGGCTTATGAGTCTTCGTGTACATAAAAAAGATACTCTGCGCATTAAGGATGATATTACTCTTGCGTCAAACAGACCTAATGTAGAAAACCTTTTGTGGTATATGGCTGAACCGAGGAATCTGGATCTGCGGCCGGGAGAGAACAAACTCCGGGTGAAAGGAGAGCTTGCAGTTTTTCTTCTGTATACAGGGTATGAAGAGGAGAATCCACCTCAGTGGCTGGAGTATACCATGCCTTTTTCCAATGAGATGGAATGCAGTGGCTGTATGGAAGATCTGATCCCACATATTGAGGTGTCTCTTCTTCATCAGGGGATAGAGGTAAAGCCTGATCCGGATGGTGAAGAACGTATCCTGCAGGTGGATGTGGTACTGGAATTAAATATGAAAATGTACAGGGAAGAGGAGCATGAATTTCTTCTTGATGCATACAGCCCACACAAAGAATGTGTTCTTCATCGGAAAAAGGAAATGTTGGAAAGTCTTCTGGTACGGAATTTTTCCAGGTGTCGTCTGACAGACCGGATAGAAGTTAAGGAGAGTCAGGGAAAAGTTTTGCAGCTTTGCCACAGCAGCGGTAAGGTAAAAGTAGATAAGACCAGGATTACGGATAAGGGAATTGTGGCAGAAGGAATTGTGGCACTCAAGATCCTGTATATTATTGGAAATGATGAAATGCCGTTTTATTCTATGGATGCCATGCTTCCGTTTACCCATCTGATCGAGGCAGAAGAGATCGGGAAGGATTGCACATATTTACTTCAGGCTGACCTTGAACAGCTCTCCACTGCAATGGCAGATGGGGATGAGATTGAAGTCAAGGCGGCGGTGGGACTGAATGTGCTTGTGTTCAGACAGTGGGAAGAGCAGCTTATTGAATCTGTGGAAGAACAGCCGCTGGATCGTAAGAAACTGGAAAGTATGCCGGGAATTACGGTCTATATTGTAAAGGCCGGAGATACTCTGTGGGATATTGCAAAGAAATTTTATACAACTGTGGATGAGATTTCGGGTGTGAACAGTCTTACGGAAAAAGAGGTAAAGCCGGGGCAGTCGTTAATTCTTGTCAGGCAGGGATGATAATGAAAAAAATTTCCGGAAAAAATGAAAACTCCTATATTGAAAACTAAAAAAAAATGATTTAAAATATGCGCAAAGAGTTTTATTGTATACAAAGTACAAATATAATTGCGAAAGTACAGTTATATACGGATGATATTGTTGGAAACGGAGGATTTTATGCGTTTACGTGCATTGGCGAAGATAAATCTGGGACTGGATATTCTCAGAAAGAGAGAGGATGGCTATCATGAAGTCCGGATGATCATGCAGACGATACAGATGTATGATGTTCTGGAGATGAAGAGGGTGAGGAAGCCGGGGATTTCCCTGTCTGTCAATTATTCCTATATTCCGAATGATGAACGAAATCTGGTGTATAAGGCGGCGAAGCTTCTGATGGATGAATTTCAGGTTAAGGGTGGTGTGGATATCCATCTTGAGAAATTTATTCCTGTGGCAGCAGGTATGGCAGGCGGAAGCTCGGATGCGGCAGCTGCACTGGTGGGGATCAACCGGCTTTTTAAACTGGGACTGAGCCAGAAGGAGCTGATGGATCGTGCTGTGAATATCGGGGCAGATGTTCCGTACTGTGTGATGAGAGGAACTGCCCTGGCAGAGGGAATCGGGGAGAAACTGACCAGGATCACTCAGGTGCCGGACTGTTTTGTACTGATCGGTAAGCCCGGAATCAATGTTTCCACCAAAGCTGCCTATGAGAGCCTTCAGTTGGATAAGATTTCTTCTCATCCGGATATTGACGGGATGATAGGAGATATAGAACGTGGAGATCTTCTGGCAATGACACAGAAGATGGGAAATGTTTTTGAGCCGGGAATTATAGAAAAATATCCTGTAATTGGCGAAATCAAAGCACTGATGGAGAGTCATGGTGCGTTAAAGGCGATGATGAGTGGAAGTGGTCCTACAGTGTTCGGAATCTTTGATGATCGTGAGAAGATGGATGCGGCAGCAGAGGTTCTCAGAGAGAGCCGGCTGGCGAAGACGGTTTTTGCCACAGAAGTAACGAAAGCAGGAGGGAATACAAATGACAAGTGATTTTTCAGTAAATATGAATGAATATCTTCCATTAAGGGATGTGGTTTTTAATACGCTGCGTCAGGCAATCCTGAAGGGCGAACTGAAACCTGGTGAGAGACTGATGGAGATTGCGCTGGCAGAGAGACTTGGCGTGAGCAGAACTCCTATCAGAGAGGCAATGCGTAAGCTGGAGCAGGAAGGTCTGGTAGTGATGATCCCGAGACGTGGTGCCCAGGTTGCCAATATCACAGAGAAGGATCTGAATGATGTTCTGGAGGTTCGTATTGCTCTTGAGAATGTAGCTATTGAGAAAGCTTGTGCCCGTATGACTGAAGAAGAAATGAGGAGACTCTGGCTTGCTGCCAAGGAGTTTGAACATACGATCGCAGAGGGAAATCTTGTTAAGCTTGCGGAGGCTGACGTTGCATTTCATGAGGTCATTTATCAGGCTTCTGATAATAAGAGACTGATCCAGGTGCTCAATAATATGCGTGAGCAGATTTATCGTTATCGTGTGGAATATCTGAAAGAAGGTGAAACACGAGATGTTCTGGTGAAGGAACATGAGGAACTGACAAAGGCGATCAGAGAGCGCGACATGGAACGCGCGAAACAGCTTTCTTTCCAGCATATCGAGAATCAGAGAATGGCTATCATGCGTTCTATTGAGGCTGAGGATGCAGAACGTGAACGTGCAGAGAAAGAGAAATCCAGGGGACACAGATAAGAATGGTATAATATCTGAATATCGGGAAATTCTAAGAGAGGCGGGATGCCTCTCTTTTTTTGCGCATCCATGTGTGTATAAGTGAGTTTATGAATATTGCCGACTGGCAACAGATCTGTCTGGTACATCGAAAACGATATACTGGTATGAAACGAGGTGGGAAATTATTGAAGAAGCTGGAAGAATCCCGGAAAGTATCTGCAAATCTGAGGGAGAATGAGAAATATCTGCGAAGCAGGCTGGAAAACTGCAGTGATATTCTGATCCGTCCCATGCGTCTGGGAGATAAACATAAGGTGGACTGCCTTATGGTCTATATAGAAGTTGCGGTTTCCAACATGATGCTGGATGATTCTGCTCTTGGAAAGATGATCAATCATTTCTGGGAGATTTCGCCGGAGGATATTCAGGAATTTGTCAGGCATAACAGTCTTGGGATCGCAGATGTAAAGAAACTGGAGAATCTTGACGAGTCCATAGATGCCATGCTTGCAGGGAATGCAGTGTTTTTCATAGATGGATATGACAAGGCGATGAAAATCTCCAGCAAAGGTTATCCATCCACAGGTGTGATGGAGGCAGAATCGGAAAAGGTGCTGCGGGGTTCCAGGGAAGGATTTTCGGACAGTGTGAAAAGTAACAGTGCACTGATAAGAAAAAGGCTTCGTGATACCAGACTCAAGGTGGAAGAATATAAAATCGGTGTGCGCTCTCATACCTTAACGCAGGTGTTATACATGGATGACCTGGTACATGAGGGACTTCTGGAGGAAGTGAAGGAACGGCTGGAAGAATTTCAGATTGACGGAATCCTTGACAGCGGTATGCTTGAACAGCTGACAGAAGATGTGTGGTATTCTCCTTTTCCTCAGTATCAGACAACGGAACGTCCGGATCGTGCTGTGCAGGAAATCCTGAAAGGTAAGGTTGTGATTCTGTGTGATAATTCTCCGGAAGCATTGATCCTTCCGGGAAATTTTAGCAGTTTCATGGAGAGCAGCGAGGATTGGTATCACAGGTTCGAGATGGCTTCCTTTCTCAGAATACTGCGATATCTGGCTGTGATCATGGCGACTGTTCTGCCGGGACTTTACCTGGCAGTGATACGTTTCCATACACAGATTCTGCCATCTGCACTGATACTGTCTTTTGCGGAGGCGAGGGAAGGAGTGCCCTTTTCCAGTGTGGTGGAACTGATTTTTCTGGAACTGGCTTTTGAACTGATTCGGGAGGCTGGGGTGAGAGTTCCGGGATCTCTGGGAAATGCTATTGGCATTGTTGGCGGACTGGTGATCGGACAGGCAGCGGTAGAGGCAAATCTTGTGAGTCCGATCGTGGTGATGATCGTGGCGTTGACTGCGCTTGGCTCTATGACTGTTCCAAATGAAGAGTTTGCAGCAGCATTTCGGCTGGTGAAGTATGGGTTTCTGATCCTGGGAGGTTATCTGGGAATTTACGGAATCGTGCTGGGAGTATATCTGGTTATAGGGCATCTGGCAGGCCTGATAAGTTTTGGTATTCCTTATCTGGTTCCTTTTGTAAAGAAAGAACAGAAGGGCAGCAAAGGAGACGGGGTTCTGAGAGTTCCGCTGCGCAAGAGAGTATTACGACCGCTTTATGCAAGAGAGGAGCAAAAGATCCGTTTGAAGAGAAAGGAGTCCGGTTCATGAGATTTGCAGAGAATAACAGAATTTCCCACAGGCAGCTGTACAGGCAGATGATACTGGCATTACTGGCACCATTTATGCTCTGCATTTTCGGAAAGGGTGGAATGAACGGGATCAGTGCAGTGGCGGGAATGATTTTTGCGCTGATACTGCTTGGATTTTATGTAATCTGGCTGATACGGCTGACACCTTCATTTGAAGATCCGGTAAAGTCTGCAGGTGCTTTTGCGGGAAGGCTGATCGGGATTTTTTTTCTGATCTATGTGTTGATGGCGGGAGGATATCTGCTGGCACTTCTCAGGAGGCTGGTTCCTGTAAAGCTGATCACAGGAGTATCCGGCCGATGGATTGCATTCTGGGCGGTTCTGGTATGTTCTGTCGGAACCTGCAAAGGTGTACAGAGAAGAGGAAGAATGGCGGAAGTATCAGGTGGTCTGCTTCTTGGCGGGATTATGATAATGATGATACTTTGTGTGCCACAGGCAAAAACGGAATATCTCATGGGAGAAATCCGGTGGGAGGAGCTTACAGTGAGAAATGTCAGTCAGTCTTTTTATGGAACTCTGTGTGCTTTTTCGCCGGTTGCATTGCTACCATTTCTGTTGGGAAATGTGGAGAAATACGGAAGTGCGGGAAAGACGGTGGCAGGAGGAATCCTGACACTTGGCGGGATTCTTATTGGAATGGAGCTTCTGCTTCCGGCAGTTCTGGGATATGACAGGGTAGCGGCGGAAAGTTATCCGGTCCTGCCTCTGCTGGCAGGCGCAGATCTTCCGGGAAATGTACTGGCCAGATTTGACATCCTGTGGATGGGATTTCTGCTTTACAGCCTGCTTTTTGCAATAGGGAGTCTGCTGTATTATGGAAATCAGATTATCGGGAAATCTCATCCTGGTAGGGGGAGGTTCTGGCTTCCGGCACTGGTTTTCCTGATTTCGCTTTTGGAAGAAGAGGGAAAAGGAATACTGGATTATTTTGGATGGTGTCTGGCGCATATTTTCGTCCCGGGAATTCTCATCTGTCAGTTTTATATGTTTATCAGAGGAAAGGGACACCGCAGGAAGCAGAGGAAAAGGGCAGTCGGTGTGGTGACCGGGATTTTGTCAGTCAGTCTTTTTATGAGCGGATGTGGTGCGGCTGTGGAACCGGAAAAGAGAATGTATCCTATGGCACTTGGCGTGGATGCCTCAGAAGAAGGAATCTGTCTTACCTATGGGATGCCGGATCTTTCTGAGAGTACGGGGCAGGGAAAAGAGGAAGAAGATGGCGGTTCCCGGGTTCTGCAGATCAGTGGTGCTGATTTCACCCGGATTGAAAAAATGTATGATCAGTCACAGGAAAAACTTCTTGATATGGGGCATCTGCAGGTTTTGGTCATGGGGAGAACACTGGTGGAGGACGGAAGATGGAGAATGGTGCTGGATTATCTGAAACAGGAGACTTTTGTGGGGGAAGATCTTTATGTGTTTGAAGCGGAGGACGCAGAGGAGATCCTGAACTGGCATGGGGAGGATAATTCATCAGCAGGAGAATATATTACAGGACTGATCCGAAACAGAATGTCAGGAGGAAATATTACGGCTGTGACACTCAGAGAGCTTTTCTATGAAAAATATAAAGAAGATAAAATCCTGCGGCTTCCGATTGTGAAGATCAGAAATGGAAGTCTGGAAGTGGAAGTATAAATCAGGAAAATATTGGCATAATCCAAATATTAAAGTGCTGCCTGGAAATTCCATATAAAATAAGAAAATATATAGGAAAATAACAAAGGCAGATATGGTAACTGATAAGATATAACAGGAGAGAGGGACAATGATGAATAAAAAGAGTAAGAACAGAAAATTAAGAAGAAAACTGTCGTTTGTTCTGTTCGTGGCAGCTGTTGGTGTTCTTATGATGAGAGCAATGCCGGGAATGTCCGGGAAGATAGCAAAAATCGCTGAAAGACGACAGGAACAGGCTGCAGTTACTGCATGGTGGGGGACATTGTACCCGAAATTCTGCTTCTCGCAGTTCCCTGAGGAAAATAAAGGACAGAAAGATGACATAAAGATATCCTTCTGGCTTGCACAGGCTCTTGATTGGTGATAGAATAGTGAGACAATCAATAGAGATGGAGAATAGAAATCAATGAAAATAGACAGAGAGGCACCGATAGGAGTATTTGATTCCGGTGTGGGAGGGCTGACTGTTGCGCGTGAGATCATGCGTAATCTTCCTTCAGAAAAAATCGTATATTTTGGTGATACGGCGAGAGTGCCTTACGGAAGTAAATCGAAAGAAACTATCATCCGGTATTCCCGGCAGATCATTCGTTTTCTTCAGCAGCAGCAGGTAAAGGCGATTGTGGTTGCATGTAATACAGCCAGCGCTTTTGCCCTGGATGCAGTGAGGGATGAGTTTGACATTCCCATCATTGGCGTGATAGAACCGGGTGCGAAGGTGGCGGCTGCCCAGACCAGAAATAAGAGGGTAGGAATCATTGGTACTGTGGGAACTGTAGGAAGTGGGATACATGCAGAGTATCTGAAGCATCTGGACCCGGAGATCACTGTTTTCGGCAAAGCATGTCCGCTGTTTGTGCCACTGGTAGAAGAAGGGTGGCTTCATGATCCGGTGACTGATGAGGTCGCTGCCAGATATCTGAAGGAACTTCAGGATAAGCAGGTGGATACACTGATATTGGGATGTACTCATTATCCATTGCTTCGTTCCACCATCAGAAAGATCATGGGAGACGGAGTATGTCTGGTGAATCCGGCTTATGAAACTGCACTGGAGCTGGGAAGGCTTCTGGAGGAAAAAGGACTTGCCGGTGAAGGTACAGAGAAGAATGAATTTCCGTATCGCTTCTATGTGAGTGATCTGGCAGATGAGTTTAAGGCATTTGCCAATTCGATTCTTCCATATGATGTGGAGATGACGAAAAAAATAGATATTGAGAAGTATTAAAAACAGCAGATTGCTGAATGGTTATAATATAGATACATAAAAACAGGTTTTGAACAGTATAAAAACAGGAGTATGAGAAGAATGGATAAAGAAGTGCTGATTCATGTAAGGGGACTTCAGACAATGGATGCAGACGGTGAACAGGAACCTCTGGAGATTGTTGTACCGGGACAGTATTATTTCCGGAACGGAAGTCATTATCTGCGCTATGAGGAAGTCATGGAGGATTTTGCAGAACCTACCGTCAATTACATAAAAATTTCCCGAAAGGGAATGGAGGTCCGCAAGAAAGGTGTGGTCAATGTTCATATGGTTTTTGAACAGGGTAAGAAGAATATGACTTACTATACCACTCCCTATGGAACTATTGAAATGGGGATTGCGGCGACGAATCTGAATCTGCAGGAGAGTGATGGCGGTCTTGACATGAAAGTGGATTATGCGCTTGATATGAACCAGGAGCATGTGGCAGACTGTTATCTTGCGATTAAGGCACAGCCAAAGGACTGTAAGAATTTTACAATTTGATCAGATCCGGTAAGTTCTCTGCTTCGCTGCAGATATCTGTCTGATCCAAACAGAAAAAGGTCAGTGATCTGTGTGTATGGATGACACGATTCACTGACCTTTAGTTTATATGTCTGACTGCATTTATCTGGCAGTTTTGTCTTTCTTGAATTTTGCAAAGAAACCTTTCTTTTTGGGAGCCGGTGTCTGAAGGGAACCGCGGATTCCTTTTACGCCTACAATATAAAGACCGCTTACTTCGGCTTTGATTTCTTTCTTAAGCGGGATCAGGTCGAAAACCTTCTCATCTGCGATCATAATCGCAATCTTTGGTCCGATTTTAGCTTTAACGATTGGAAGCTTGGAACGGCGCATAAGTTTAGGTGTCTGTTCAATTACCATCTGAGGAAGTCCGGATTCTTTCAGTGGCATCCTCTTTTTATCGATAACCAGCATGGAAACGGTTTGTTTAGTTGCTTCAATCTGAGCCTGCTGTTCTTCCTGTTTCTTCTGGGCTTTTTTTCCGAAGAAATATAAACCGATCAGTGCAGCGATCAGGATAACAAGAATGACCAGAAGGACTATTGTTACTGTACTCATTTGCATCCTCCCTAATGTATGTGTTTTCACAGGGACTGTTGGTACGGACAGTCCATTGCATAAAAATTATTTTATCATTAAATAAGGTAAAACGCAATTGCAAAAAAAGAATTAATGGATGGAAAGCGGTAGAAATTTACATTATGAAAGGTTATAATTGTAGCAAAACTGTAATGCGACAATATTTGCCGGAGCGAACAGTAGTGGGAAATATGCGGAACAGTTAAAGACATTTTTACAGGATGGAATCATAATGTGTGGTTATAATATATGTAACGGGAATTGTGGAGTTATTTTGTGACAGAATAATTTGTGAGTAAAAAACGGATATGATAAAAAGGAGAAAAGCATGAGCGAATTAAAGCCCGACTCTGAGAAGAAAGAGGAGCGACTTTCAGATAAGGAAAAAGTGAATACAGAAAAGATAAATGCAGAAGAGCTAAATGCAGAAAAACTAAATGAAGAAAAACCAGATACAGAAAAACCAAATACAGAAGAACTAAATGCAGAAGAGCTAAATGCAGAAAAACTAAATGAAGAAAAACCAAATACAGAAGAGATAGACGAAGAACCTCCGGCAGCAAGCGAGGACGAAGATTTCTTTTTTGATGATAATAAAGCTTATGAAGCCCGTAGGGCAGCCAGACTGGAACGCCGCAATAAACTTCGCCGCAGAAAAAAAAGACTGCGTATCGCAGGCTGCATAGTGGTGGCGGCAGCCGCTGCAATTGGGATTGGAATAGGATTTTACGGGGAAGAACTGCAGAATTTTGTCAGTGAGCAGCAGGTTAAGATTGCGCAGATGGTGAAATCTGCAGACAGGAAAACAGAAGAAGAAAAAACAGCTCAGCAGACAAATGCAGAGGCAGAAGCTGAGAATGCGGTGACACCTGAAGTTCAGGATACGGATGGACTGAGTGAAGAGGACAAAACTCTTTACAGGCAGGCAAAGTATGCTGCAAAACAGTATGATTATGATAAAGCCATAAGTATGCTGCAAAACAGTGAGACTTATCAGACAAGTGAGAAGTTTCAGCATGCGGTTAAGGTTTATCAGAAAAAGAAGGAATCCTGTGTTTCCTGGCCGTTAGACCAGGTGACACACGTCTTTTATCATACTCTGATCAAAGATACCGGTAAGGCTTTTGACGGGGATTACAAGTCAGGAGATTACGATCAGGTTATGACAACGATTGATGAATTTAACCAGATTACTCAGAGCATGTATGATAAGGGATATGTCATGGTCAGCATTTATGACATGGCGACAGCGGATGAAAATGGGAATATGAATGCAGGGGAGATTCTCCTTCCTCCGGGTAAAGTACCGTTTGTGCTTTCGCAGGATGATGTGTGTTATTATCATTATATGGACGGGGACGGATTTGCAACCAAACTTATCGTAGATGAGGAAGGAAAAATCCGCAATGAATATGTGGAAGATGATGGCAGTATTTCTGTAGGCGATTATGATATGGTTCCTCTGATCGATCGTTTTGTAGAGGAACATCCTGATTTTTCTTACAGAGGTGCTAAAGGAATTGTTGCCCTTACCGGTTACAATGGAATTCTTGGTTATCGCACAGACAGCAGTTATGAAACCCGTCCGGATGATCTGGATGCAGATAAAGTAAAATGGCTGGATGAGCATCCGGATTTTAATCTGAATACAGAGAGAGAAAATGCAGCCAGAGTAGCGCAGGCTATGAAAGATGAAGGCTGGTTGTTTGCAAGCCACACTTGGGGACATCAGAATGTAAGTCAGATCAGTCTGGAGAGATTACAGGCAGATACACAGAAGTTTAAAGAGAATGTTGATCCTCTGATAGGCGGAACAGATATTATTATTTTTGCATTTGGAGCAGATCTTACCAGTGTTGAAGATTATTCGGGGGAGAAGTTCGAATATCTTAAGAGCCAGGGCTATAATTATTACTGTAATGTGGATTCGAGCCAGTATTTTGTGCAGATCCGCAGTAATTATTTCCGGCAGGGAAGAAGAAATCTGGACGGATACAGAATGTACTATAATCCGGAACTTCTCTCAGATCTGTTTGATGCACAGTCTGTGTTTGATTCTTCCAGACCGGTGCCGGTTCCAACTATGGGGTGAGTATGATCTCTGTGCATAACTGAAAGGGGACAATATATGAGAAAAAGGATAGCATGTGTAACAGCAGCTATTTTGAGTATTTCGTTAGGAGTAAGCGGATGTGGGCTCATTCCGTTTGAACAGGATATTCCATTTCTGAGTTCCAGAGCTGAAAATGCGGAAACTGAGAAAAAAACAGAACAGCAGACAATTGATGAACAGGATGCTGATACAGAGAAAAGTACAGAAGATACACAGCAGGATGATGGTCTGAATGAGGGAGAGCAGACTGACAACGAAGATACAGAAGAGGCAGATGAGAAACAGGAAAATCCTATGGAGCAGGCAGCGCTTATGGCTGTACAGTATGATTATGATGGTGCCATAGAACTGCTTAAGAGTCAGCCGGATTACGAAAGTAATACGGATATGCAGAGTGCAGTTTCGGATTACGAAAATACGAAAGCCACCTGTACAGAATATCCGCTGGAGCAGATCACGCACGTGTTCTTTCATACACTGATCAAAGACACTGCCAGAGCATTTGACGGGGATTCAGACAGTAATGGATATAACCAGTATATGACAACAATTGATGAGTTTAACAAAATCATACAGAGTATGTATGATAAGGGATATGTCATGGTCAGTCCGCACGACATGGCGGTTATCAATGAGGACGGAACTATGTCCAGAGGCAGTATTATGCTGCCGCCGGGAAAAATTCCATTTGTGCTTTCTCAGGATGATGTAAGTTATTATCACTATATGGACGGAGATGGTTTCGCATCGAAACTTGTAGTGGATTCCAATGGTGAGGTTAAGAACGAATATATTGAGGATGACGGAAGTGTTTCCACAGGGGATTATGATATGGTTCCGCTGATCGATACTTTTGTAAAAGAACATCCGGATTTTTCCTATCATGGAAGAAAGGGAATCCTTGCAATGACAGGTTATGACGGTGTTCTGGGATATCGTACGGATATTGCATATAAGACCGGAAAAAAACTGCAGGATGATCAGAAAAAATTCCTGGAAGAACATCCGGATTTTAACTATAAGCAGGAGGTGAAAAATGCAAAAAAGGTAGCTAAGGCTATGAAGGCAGAAGGCTGGGAATTTGCAAGCCATACATGGGGACATAAGGATGTGGCTGCCACTTCTCTGGATGATCTGAAAAGAGATGATAAAAAATGGAAGAAATATGTGGCTCCCATACTTGGAGAAACAGATATGATCATTTTTGCATTTGGTGCGGATATCGGAAGCTGGGAAGGATATTCGGCAGACAATGAGAAATATGAGTTTTATAAGAGTCAGGGATACCGCTATTTCTGTAATGTAGATTCCAGTCAGTATTTTGTACAGATTACAGATGATTATTTTCGACAGGGAAGAAGAAATCTGGATGGATACAGAATGTATTATAATCCGGAAATGCTCAGTGATCTTTTTGATGTATCGGAAGTATGGGATTCTTCAAGACCAACTCCGGTACCTGGAATGTAGAAGGGAGTATTGATTATTATGAAGAAAAAAATATATCTTGCCATGCTTGCAGTTTGTTTTGCACTGACAGCATCTGCGTGTGGTGATGGCGGTGCTGTTATCACAGACAGTACAAAGACAGAAGGAGCTGCTGACGGGAAGAAAGCAGAGACAGGAACTACGCGTCTTGTTTCTGTTGAGAATGTAGAGAAATATATTACGATCGGAGAATATAAAGGACTGACTCTGGACAATACGGTGGATGCGATCACTGATGATGATGTACAGGCGCAGATCGATGAGGATCTGAAAGATAAGGCAGAACCTGTATCTGATGCAGCGAAAGAAGGGGATCTGGTGACTGTAAATTATACAGGCACTAAAGACGGACAGACTTTTGACGGTGGTACTGCCAATAATTATGACTTTGTGATCGGCGACGGACAGATGTTTGAGGAGTTTGAAAATGGTGTGATCGGGATGAAGAAGGGTGACACAAAGGAGATTAAAATTGATTTCCCGTCAGACTATGCGGACGAAACTTTGGCAGGTAAGGAAGTTATATACAAGGTTACGGTGCAGAACGTGCGGCGTGAAGGAGAACTTACAGATGAATGGGTTGCAAAGAACACTGATTATACAACAGTAGATGATTATCGTGAGAGTATTCGCAGTGAACTTGAGAAAAACGCAAAGGAATCTGCGCAGGAGGTTCTTAAGAATACTGCATGGAGTACAGTGCTTGAGAACTCTGAAGTAAAAGAATACCCACAGGAAGATGTGGATAAGGCTGTTTCTGAATTTAAGAAGAGTATGGAAGTTTATGCAAAACAGGCCGACATGACTCTGGAAGAGTTTACAGACAGTCAGGGTATTTCGCAGGATGATTTTGATGAACAATGTCAGCAGTATGCAGAGGGTAAGGTTAAGCAGAACCTGATCGTGCAGGGGATTATGGATGCAGAGGGACTGTCACTTGACGACAAAGAGAGCCTTCAGCTGCAGGATAAACTGGTAGAACAGATGGGTGTTTCCAGTATTGCAGAGCTGGTTGGAACTTACGGACAGGATTATGTAGATGAATCAGTCGGACTTCTCAGAGTGGAGGAGTTCATTATAAAAAATGCGAGTGTGAGTGAGAAAGTCGCAAACGGTGATGTGCTGGCAGATGATGCAGATGCTGCGGCAGAAAATGCAGAACAGGACAGTGATCAGAATGTATCAGATGAAGATACTGATGATTCCGGACAGGACAATTCAGATGTAGATGAGAATCTGGAAGAGGAATTAGGTACGGAAGATGTTGATCAGAGTGAATAATTGGCATTGTATTTACCTGATAAATGAGTTATGATTATTGATAAAAGTGGATTACTCCGTACTGTGATGTACGCTGTCAGGGACTAATTAACAAAAAGAAGCGGGGAAAGGAAACCATGGATAAGAGGGTGTTGCGCGAAAGAATGCGCAGAAAAAAACGCCAGATGATGATCAGGCATTATACAAAGATCGGACTTTGTGTTATTGGCATGATTCTGGCGGTGGTGTTTGTGGTGAGAGGAATTATTATTCCGATCGCACATCATGTAGCCGGAGGCGGAAGCAGTGATCAGACTGTGCAGGCTCAGGCAGATACAGAGGAAGTTCAGGCAAATTCCGATGCTGCGGTGAGACAGCCATTGAAGGGTAAATCAGATACAGATAAGATTGCCGCGATGACAGCCGGATGGCATGAGGATGCTAACGGAAAGTGGTATCAGAATACAGATGGTACATATTTTTCAAATGGATTTCAGGATATAGATGGTGTTACCTATTCTTTTGACGAAAACGGATATATACAGACAGGATGGGTAGAAAAGGGAGTGAAGGATTATTACTTTAATGAAGACGGATCTTATGATCCGAGTAAGGTACGTCCGATGCTGGCACTGACTTTTGATGATGGTCCGGGAGAGTATACAGATGAACTGCTGGATTGTCTGGAACAGAATAATGCTCATGCAACATTCTTTATGCTTGGTCAGAATGTCAGTTCATATCCGGATGCGCCAAAACGTATGCTGGAACTTGGCTGTGAGATTGGAAGTCATTCATGGGATCATACACAGTTGACGACAATTGATCTTGACGCAGTTGCAAAGCAGTTCTCTGATACAGATGATGCATTGATTCAGGCATGTGGCCAGGCTGCGAGTGTGGCGCGTGCGCCTTACGGGGACGGAAATTCAGATATTTATAATACTGTAAATAAGCCATTCTTTATGTGGTCGCTGGACACAGAAGACTGGAAACTTTTGGATGCAGATGCGGATTACAGTGCAGTAATGAATGGAGATCTGACAGATGGAACTATCATCCTGATGCATGATATTCATGAGCCATCTGTAAAGGCTGCTTTGAGATTGATACCGGATCTTATTGCACAGGGATATAAGCTTGTAACAGTAAGTGAGATGGCAGAAGCCAAGAATGTGACCTTACAGAATGCATGTTATGTGGATTTCTGGCCGAGTACACTCAGTAATGGAGATGTGCCGGGATATCAGGGCGGTTCCGATGCAGCAGCTTCTGCAGACGGAACAGATGGTACATCTGATGCAAGCACAGATTCTTCTGACGGAAGCACAGATTCCTCAGACGGAAGTGAGGATTATTCGGATGGAAGTTCAGACGATGGAAGCTATGATGATGGAAGTTCGGATGACGGAAGTTATGATGATGGAAGTTCAGATGATTCGGAAGATTACAGTGATGATTCTGTAGATTACGGAGATGGAACGGAATAAAAAACATATGCAATCCTGCAGTGTGGATCATACAGAGTAATTACGAACATACGAAAGAGCAAAGAAGAGAGCAAAGGTACTTCTTTGCTCTTTATGTTTTTTACAAAAAACACATAAAATATATAAAAAAATTGTTAAATATACACATATTTTTAATTGACGTATGGAATGTCCGTTGGTATAATAAGGCTTATAGAATGACTAAAAGTCAGTTCGTATTCCTGATTGAACTTGCTGTAAGATAGTTACTGTTCATACGCCAAAATTCCATTGCCGCAGGCAATCTGGAACGAACTTTGGCTACGTTACTGAGAATGGAGTGAACAGTAACGTAAGATATCCTGTTACAGTATTATTTTATGGAATCAGTATCTGCAAAAAAGATAGAAACCGAAGTTAAGGGAGGACTCCAGATGGGTGTGAGTATGAAATTTACAGATTTGGATCAATATTTATTTGGACAGGGAACCAATTATGAAGTATATAAGAAACTGGGTGCCCATCCGACTACATACAGACGAAAAAAAGGTGTATATTTTGCGGTCTGGGCACCGAATGCACAGTCTGTTTCTGTAATCGGTGAATTTAATGACTGGGAGGAAGAAGCAAACCCGATGGAGAAGGTTGGGCCGATCGGTGTTTATGAAGTGTTTGTTCCGGGGGCAAAGATCGGGCAGCTGTATAAATTCTTTATCGTGGGTGCGCATGGAGAGAAGCTTTATAAGGCAGATCCCTATGCAAATGAAGCTGAACTCCGTCCGGGTACAGCCTCCAGGATCACAGATATCACAGACTATAAATGGAAGGATGCCACATGGATCAAGAACAGAGAAAAGTTTGATGAGCAGGTAGAGCCTATGGCAATCTATGAGGTTCATCCGGGTTCATGGAAGAAACATCCGCAGTCAGAGGAAAATGAAAAAGGATTTTATAATTACAGAGAATTCGCACATGCCCTGGCAGCTTATGTGAAGGAAATGGGATATACCCATGTAGAGCTTATGGGAATCGCAGAGCATCCTTTTGACGGTTCCTGGGGATATCAGGTGACCGGATATTATGCACCGACTTCCAGATATGGAACGCCGCAGGATTTCAAGTATATGGTGGATTATTTACATCAGAATAAGATTGGAGTTATCCTTGACTGGGTACCTGCACATTTTCCGAAAGATGCCCATGGTCTTGCGAACTTTGACGGAACCGCAGTGTATGAGCACGCTGATCCGAGACAGGGAGAACATCCGGACTGGGGTACCAAGATTTATAATTACGGACGCCCGGAGGTTAAGAACTTCCTGATCGCAAATGCCCTTTACTGGGTGGAGGAGTGCCACGTAGACGGACTTCGTGTGGATGCTGTTGCTTCCATGCTTTATCTTGATTATGGTAAGAAGGATGGAGAATGGATCGCAAATAAATATGGCGGAAATCAGAATCTGGAGGCTATTGAATTCTTTAAGCATCTGAATACAGTAGTTCTTGGAAGGAATCATGGAACTGTGATGATCGCTGAGGAATCTACTGCATGGCCGATGGTTACAGGGGATGCAGAGAAGGACGGACTTGGTTTTAGTCTGAAGTGGAATATGGGATGGATGAATGACTTCCTGGAATATATGAAGCTGGATCCGTATTTCCGTAAATTTAATCATAATAAGATGACTTTCTCCATGTCATATGCATACAGTGAGAGATATGTATTAGTTCTTTCTCATGATGAGGTAGTTCATCTGAAATGCTCCATGCTTGAGAAGATGCCGGGAGAATTACCGGACAAATTCAAGAATTTAAAGGCTGCCTATTCATTTATGAACTGCCATCCGGGTAAGAAGCTTCTGTTCATGGGACAGGAATTCGGACAGCTTCGTGAATGGAGTGAGGAGAGAGAACTTGACTGGTTCCTTCTGAATGAAGAGCCACACAAGGAACTTCAGAATTATGTGCATGATCTCCTGACTATTTATAAGAAATATCCGGCACTTTATGCCGGTGATAATAATCCGGAAGGATTTGAGTGGATCAATGCGAATGACGGGGACAGAAGTATTTTCAGCTTTGTGAGAAAGTCTCCTACAAAGAGAAACAATATTCTTTACATAGTTAACTTTACACCTGTTGACCGTCCGGATTACAGAGTTGGTGTTCCGAAGAAAAAACAGTACAAGCTGATCATGGATGAGAATGGACTTCTGGAGCAGCCAAAGACATTTAAGGCAGTGAAACAGGAATGTGATAACAGAGAGTTTTCCTTCGCATATCCATTGCCGGCTTATGGGGTTGCGATTTTTACATATTAATTTTTCGGGATGATTTCGGGATATATGTAAATATCTGAGAGAATTATTGTCAGGGGTATGTTATTTATTTGACAATATTGCAGAGTAAGCATGATAATATATGAAAAATTCGTGAAATATAAATAATTGCTTTTGAAATTTATCTGCGTTATAATTATCGCGAACACAAGGAATAGAGAGAATAATGG
This sequence comes from Blautia sp. 1001283B150304_161114_C9, assembly GCF_015668165.1. Taxonomy (NCBI): domain Bacteria; kingdom Bacillati; phylum Bacillota; class Clostridia; order Lachnospirales; family Lachnospiraceae; genus Blautia; species Blautia sp. 1001283B150304_161114_C9. Next base: position 39,458 of record NZ_JADPGO010000027.1, read on the forward strand.
TTTCCATGTTGAAAGGAGAATGAACATGAAAGTATCTAACATTAAAGACATCGATAAATTTTTTGCTGTAGTTGACAGCTGCGAAGGCAGAGTAGAATTAGTAACAGGCGAAGGTGACAGACTGAACCTTAAATCTAAATTATCCCAGTATGTATCTCTGGCAAACATTTTCTCAGGCGGAGAGATTCCGGAACTTGAGATCGTTGCTTATGAGAAAGACGATATTGATAAATTAATGAGCTTTATGATCAACGGTTGATCATTAGTGTATACAGGCGGGGGCATGATGGTGGATCATGCCCCTTTCTTTGATGTGAACAGGCAGGTTGTTCTGAAGGTATTGAACAGCTGCAGGATATTTGTAAACCAGGGGGCACAGGCGTTACTGTTCACTGGTAACATCCCGCGAGGTGTTTTTTGTGAGCGAAGGTCACAGAAAACCCGAGACATACTGCGCGAATTTATGCGAGTAGCATAAATTCTGTGCATCGCGAAGCGTGTTGCTGAGAACGGAGTGAACAGTAACGCACAGGCGTTTCCTGGTCAAAGTGCGTTGATGGCAGACTTGAATACATTGGACATCTTATGTATAATGAGTACGTTATAGGTAAATATATAAACAGACAGATAATGATGGCAGTTCCAAAAGTTATTCTGTTTGTTCATAAAAATGGCAGAATATAAAAAATGACGGCTATATGGCAGTTATTCAGAAATATAAATTTTAACGAAGAGGAGAAATAAGACAATGGCAACTAAGATTGATATTATTTCCGGTTTCCTTGGAGCCGGTAAAACTACATTGATTAAGAAACTTCTGAAAGAGGCTTATGCAGATGAGCAGGTTGTACTGATCGAGAATGAATTTGGTGAGATTGGTATTGACGGTGGTTTCCTGAAGGAAGCGGGAATCCAGATCCGGGAAATGAATTCCGGATGTATCTGCTGTTCATTAGTGGGAGATTTCGGCACTTCTCTGAAAGAGGTTGTGGACAAATATCATCCGGACAGAATCCTGATCGAGCCATCAGGTGTTGGTAAACTCTCAGATGTTATTAAGGCAGTACAGGGTGTTCAGGGAGATGTGGATATCGTTCTGAACAGCTATACGACTGTAGTTGATGCAAAGAAGTGCAAAATGTATATGAGAAATTTTGGTGAGTTCTTTAACAATCAGGTTGAATATGCAGGAGCGATCATCATGAGCCGTACAGATATCATTGATGAGAAGAAAGCACAGCAGGCAATGGAACTTCTTCGTGGAATTAATGCGAAAGCTGCTATCATAACCACTCCGATTGAGAAACTGGACGGAAAGAAAATCCTTGAGGTTATGGAGAAACCGGTATCTCTTGAGGAAGAACTGATGTCTGAGGAAGAGGTATGCCCGGAGTGCGGACATGTACATGAACATGGAGAGCATCATCATCACGATCACGACCATGATCATGAATGTGGCTGTGGACATGATCACGAAGAACATGAACATCATCACCATGACCACGACCATGAATGTGGCTGTGGACATGATCATGAGGAACATGAGCATCATCACCACGATCACGACCATGAATGCGGCTGCGGACATGATCATCATGATCATCACCATCATCACGCAGATGAGGTATTTACAAGCTGGGGACGTGAGACGATCAAGAAATACACAAGAGAAGGTCTTGAGAAGATGCTTGAGGCTCTTTCCGCTTCTGAAGATTACGGTATTATTCTTCGTGCAAAGGGAATGCTTCCTGCAGAAGACGGAACATGGATTTATTTTGACATGGTTCCGGAGGAAACAGAGATCCGTGAAGGTGCACCGGAATACACAGGCCGTCTCTGCGTAATCGGCTCTAAACTGAAAGAAGATAAACTTGCAGAATTATTTGGGCTTGCATAATGATCATGAGGAAGCAGTGATTTATGGCAATCCTCTAAAATACTGCATCTGGATTCGGCTCATCAGAGTGTGAAATCTTCGTCATAGATGCGAGACTGAATGATTTCGGCAGATAATAACAGAATCAGAATAAAGATAAAGGAATAAATTATATGATGGATGATATCAGAGTTCCCATTTATTTGGTTACGGGATTCCTGGAAAGCGGAAAGACTACTTTCCTGGATTTTACACTGCAGCAGGAGTACTTTGCCATTGACGGCAAAACTCTGTTGATCCTTTGCGAAGAAGGCGAAGAAGAATATGATATGGATAAACTGAAACTTACAAACACAGTTGTGGAAGTGATCGAGGATGAAGAAGATCTGACACCACAGCGTCTGGCTGCCATGGATATCATCCATCAGCCGGAGCGTGTTGTGATCGAGTATAACGGAATGTGGCTTGTAAGTAAGTTTGAGCAGATGGAGCTTCCGGAAGGCTGGGGCATTGAGCAGGAGATTACCTGTGTGGATGCAACTACTTATCAGGTTTATATGGCAAACATGAAATCTCTGTTCATGGATATGATCAGAAATACAGATATGGTTGTATTTAACCGCTGTAAAGAGGGAGATCCGCTTCCTGCATACAGACGAGGGATCAAGGTCGCAAATCAGAGTGCAGAGGTTATCTTTGAAAATGAAGAGGGCGAGATGGATGACATTTTCCAGGATGAGATGCCGTTTGATATCAATGCACCGATCATTGAGATTCCACCGGAAGATTATGGTATCTGGTTTGTGGATGCCATGGATAATCCGGATAAATATGTAGACAAAATTGTCCGCTTTAAAGGACGTGTCATGAAACCACGTGGAATGGGAAGTAAATTCTTTGTTCCGGGACGTGTGGCAATGACCTGCTGCGCAGATGATACCACTTTCCTTGGATACGTGTGCAGAAGCGATTATGCACCGCATATCAAAGAGGGCAGCTGGGTAGAAGTAACAGCGAAGGTCGCATTTGAGAACCGTACAGAATATCAGGGTGAGGGCATTGTTCTTTATGCAAGTGATGTGAAAGAATGCGAGCCGCTTAAGGAAGAGATGGTATATTTTAATTAATTATCTTAGCGTGTGTTTGAAAAATGCTTTCCGCAAGACGTGCGTTACAATTTGCAGGATTGGTTTTTTGAACACACTTTAGAGGATGTAAAAAATAAATTTGACATCAGGACAGGTATGGTAATTCCGGGAAATGGTGTTAAATTAAGCAGGAGACACATATATGTATTTAGTAGTTGGCCTGGGAAATCCCGGGAAACAGTATGAAGCAACACGCCATAATATGGGATTTGATACCGTTGACCGTCTGGTAGAGGATTACAATGTCCCTCAGGGTGGTGTGAAATTTAATGCCATGTACGGTAAAACCATGATCGGCGGAGAGAAAGTGATTCTTATGAAGCCGCTTTCTTTTATGAACCTGAGTGGCGGTCCTGTTCGTGAGATGGCGAATTATTTTAAAATTGATCCGGAATCAGAGCTTATTGTTATTTATGATGATATTGATCTGGAACCCGGGCAGCTTCGCATCCGCAAGCAGGGAAGTGCGGGTGGACATAACGGGATCAAAGATATTATCCGCCAGCTTGGCACAGAGAAATTTCTCCGTATCAAAGTAGGAGTTGGTGCAAAGCCGAAGGGATGGGATCTGGCAGATCATGTACTTGGCAGATTTTCCACAGAAGACAGGAAACTTGTGGATGAAGCAATAGCAAAGGCGGCAAAGGCTGTGGATATCATAATCTCACAGGGTACAGATGCAGCCATGAACGAATATAACAGAAAAGTACCTGTACAGAAATAAGCAGACAGGAAACAGATGATTGTTCAGCAAAAGGTATAGAAAGCGGTAACTGGAAACAGAAGCCGCTTTTATTACGTCGAAGGATCATGAGGGGTGAAGATGAAAGCATTTTTAACACCTCTGCAGGGGCTTGCAGAGTTTGAACAGATTAAAGAAAAAAGCAAAACGAATAAGGGAATCCTGCAGGTTTCGGGGTGTATGGAATCGCAGAAATCTCATCTGATGTACGGACTTTCCGGGATTGCACCTTATCGTCTGATCCTGGCGGAGGACGAACGCCGCGCCAGAGAAATTTATGAAGATTACAGATTTTATGACAGAAAAGTGTATTCTTATCCTGCGAAAGATCTTCTGTTCTTTCAGGCAGATATCCATGGAAATCTGCTGATACGTCAGAGGATGAAGGTCATTAAGGCGTTATTGGAAGAGAAAGAACTGACAGTTGTTACAAGTATTGACGGATGTATGGATTTTCTGGAATCTCTGGAAAAGATAAAAGAACAGCTGATTCATTACGAAAGTGACAGCACCGTAGACACAGAACAGCTGAAGAACCAGCTGGTGGCTTTAGGTTACGAGCGGGTAGGACAGGTGGAAATGCCGGGGCAGTTCTCTGTGCGTGGCGGTATTGTGGATATTTACTGTCTCACTGAGGAAAATCCATGGAGAATCGAGCTTTGGGGAGATGAGATTGATTCTATCCGGAGTTTTGATCCGGAGAGTCAGCGTTCTCTGGAAAATCTGGAAGAACTTACGATCTATCCGGCGGTGGAGCATATAGGGGACAAGGATATGGTTTCCTTCCTGGATTATTTTCCGGAGGAAAGAACCATAATCTTTCTGGATGAACCAAACCGACTGACTGAGAAAGGCGGGGCTGTAGAAGAAGAGTACAGACAGAGCCGTATGCACAGAGAGGAAAAAGGCAGCCGGAATCTGCCGGAAAACTGGCTTTGTTCTTTTGAACAGCTTCAAAAAGAACTGAATAAACGCAACTGTATTTCTGTATGTGCGCTGGAACCGAAACAGGCAGGCTGGAAAGTGCGGGAGAAATTTTACCTGGAGGTAAAATCAATCAGCGCTTATAACAACAGTTTTGAACTTCTGGTAAAAGATCTTCATCAGTATAAGAAACAGGGATACAGGATCGCGTTGCTTTCCGGTTCCCGCACAAGGGCCGAGAGGCTGGCAAAGGATCTTCAGGAAGAGGGACTGGCAGCCTTTTATGGACAAGATTATGACAGGGAGATCTGTCCGGGCGAGATCATGGTGGTTTATGGCCATGCAAAGAAGGGCTTTGAATACCCGTTGATCAAGTTTGCGGTAATGACAGAATCTGACATTTTTGGACAGGAACAGAAAAAAAAGAAGAAAAAAAATTACAGTGGAAGCCGTATTCAGGATTTTGCGGAGCTTTCTATTGGCGATTTTGTTGTCCATGAAAAGCATGGTCTTGGTATTTACCGAGGAATTGAAAAAGTTGAAGTAGACAGGATCGTTAAAGATTATATTAAAATTGAATACAGAGGCGGGAGCAATCTCTATATTCCTGCTACTCAGCTTGACTGTCTGCAGAAATATTCAGGGGCAGATGCTTCAAAGGCTCCGAAGCTGAACAAACTTGGTACTCAGGAGTGGAATAAAACAAAGAGCAAGGTTCGTGGGGCAGTTAAAAATATTGCAAAAGAACTGGTAGAGCTTTATGCAGTGCGTCAGGAAAAGGAAGGATATGTCTGTGGTCCTGATACTGTATGGCAGAGAGAATTTGAAGAAATGTTTCCATATGAAGAGACAGAGGATCAGCTCAGTGCTATTGAGGATGCCAAACGTGATATGGAGAGTACCAGGATTATGGACCGGCTTATCTGCGGGGATGTGGGATACGGCAAAACAGAAGTGGCGCTGCGTGCCGCATTTAAGGAAGTACAGGAGAGCAGACAGGTAGCTTATCTTGCACCTACAACGATCCTTGCGCAGCAGATTTATAATACCTTTGTGCAGAGGATGAAGGAATTTCCGGTACGTGTGGAACTATTGTGCAGATTCCGGACCCCGGCACAACAGAAGAAGGCAATCGAAGATCTGAAAAAAGGTCAGGTGGATGTGATCATTGGAACGCACAGAATCCTTTCCAAAGACGTACAGTTCAAAAATCTTGGCCTGTTGATCGTTGATGAGGAACAGCGGTTTGGAGTTACGCATAAGGAAAAAATCAAGCAGTTAAAGAAGGATGTGGATGTCCTTACACTGACTGCAACGCCCATTCCCCGTACTCTTCATATGAGCCTGATCGGAATCCGGGATATGAGTGTCCTGGAGGAGCCTCCTATGGACAGAATGCCGATCCAGACATATGTTATGGAATATGATGAAGAGACAGTCCGAGAGGCTATCAACAGGGAATTGCGCAGAGGCGGCCAGGTTTATTATGTTTATAATCGAGTGACGGATATTGCAGATGTTGCCCTGCGTATTGCGAAGCTGGTGCCGGACGCAAGGGTGGATTTTGCTCATGGCCAGATGAGTGAGAGGGAACTGGAGAATGTGATGTATTCCTTTGTAAACGGGGATATTGATGTGCTGGTTTCCACCACGATCATTGAGACAGGGCTGGATATTTCCAATGTAAATACTATGATTATCCATGATTCAGACAGATACGGGCTTTCTCAGCTTTATCAGCTTCGGGGAAGGATCGGGCGTTCCAACAGAACTGCCTATGCGTTTCTGATGTACAGAAAGAATGTGATGCTGAAGGAGACGGCTGAGAAGCGTCTGGCTGCGATCCGCGAGTATACGGATCTGGGAAGCGGATTTAAGATTGCAATGAGAGATCTGGAACTTCGAGGTGCCGGAAATCTGCTGGGTGCGCAGCAACATGGACATATGAATGCGGTTGGATATGATCTTTATTGTAAGATGCTCAATGAAGCAGTGAAAGAGGCGAAGGGTATTCATACAATGGAGGATTTCGAGACATCGGTTGATCTGAATGTTGATGCGTATATTCCTGATTCCTACATCAGTAATGAATTTCAGAAGCTGGATATTTATAAAAGAATTGCGGGGATTGAGACACAACAGGATTATGATGATATGCTGGAAGAACTTCTGGACCGTTTCGGAGAACCCGGAAAGGCAGTGCTGAATCTTCTGGCGATTGCGAAGTTAAAGGCGATTGCTCATCAGGGGTACGTAACGGAAATAAAGCAGACTGGAAAAACAGTCCGGTTTACCCTTTATGAGAAAGCAAGACTGAATACAGAAGGCTTTCCGGCTCTTATGCAGAAATACAGAAGAGGTCTGCAGTTTAAGAATGAGCAGGAACCGAAATTTATCCTGGAACCACAGGGGAATCTGATCCTGGCATTGACGGAATTTGCAGAGGAGCTTAAGAGCATGGCGGAAAATATGTGAAATATACTACATATTTTTCGATTTGCCTTGCCCTTCGCAGGAAAAAAGTTTATACTCTAATAACAGTACATTCTGGGAAAGTGGTATGGAAGAAAGACCAGATTGATAATATGGAGGAAGAAATGAAAAAAATGGTAAAGAGAACAGCCGTTGTGACACTGGCAGGTGTGATGTCAGTTGGTATGCTTTCCGGCTGTGGAAGTAAAACATTAGATGGAACAAAGACAGTGGCTACTGTTGACGGAACAGATATTCCGCTTGGAGTTGTAAGTCTTTATGCCCGCGAACAGCAACAGCAGACAACAACCATGTATTTAAATTATATGGGAAGTGCAGATAATATCTGGGATCAGACAGCAGGTGATGATTCAGATGAGACTTATGGTGATCAGGCAGTGACAAGCAGTCTGGAGTCTGTTGAGAAGATGTATATTCTCAAAGAGAAGGCTGCGGATTATAACATAGAGCTTACAGATGATGATGAAGCAGCGATCGCAGATGCAGCATCACAGTTTATGGCTGCAAACAGTGAAGAGACAATTAAGGAACTTGCGGTAACGGAAGATCAGGTAAAAACACTTCTGGAGCTTCAGACAATTCAGAAGAAGATGTATGATCCGGTTGTAGCAGAAGGAAAGATCACAGTTTCTGATGATGAAGCGAATCAGACAACCTTCACTTATGTAAGTATCTCTACAAGCGGTGATGATATAACTGATGAGGAGAAAAAGACTAAGAAAGAACAGGCTCAGGAGATTCTGGATAAGATGAAAGAGGATCCTACAGCAGACATGAGTGAGATTGCCAAAGGTGTAGATGACAGTTATTCTGCAGTACAGGGTAATTTTACAACAAAAGAGAGCGAAGACGAGGATGAAGATTCCGGCAGCGAGGCATATCCGGATGAGGTTCTGAAGGTTCTGAGAGGACTGAAAGACGGAGAAGTTGCAGACAATATTATTGAGACTGACACAGGATACTATGTAGTAAGACTTGACAAGATCAATGATGAAGATGCCACAGCTTCCAAGCGAGAATCTCTTCAGAATTCCAAAGAAAGTACCTATTTTACAGATACAACTGCTAAATGGCTGGATGAGGCAGATGTAAAGGTAGTTAAGAAAGTCATTAAGACACTTAAGATCACTGACAAACATACCTTCATGGCACCGACTCCTACCCCGGTTCCGGAAACACCGACACCTGAAGTGACAGAAGAGGCAACTCCAACACCGGAAACAGAGGAAGTTACAGAAACACCTGCAGCAGAGGATACAGAGACAACAGAGACTCCGGCGGCAGAGGAAGAAGCAGCAGAAACTACTGAAACACCGGAAGCAACACCGACAGAAGCAGCTAAATAAGAAAATCCGAACTGTCAGTAGCTTGCTGATAGGAATTGAGTATTGTAAATTAAAACAGCTATGATGAAAACCTGAGTGTTTTCACATAGCTGTTTTTAAGTTTAAATAAATCCGAAATCATTCTCCTAAATATGCAAAAATAACACAGATAAATAGAGATATGATAATACGTTATTTTGTATGTTCTGCTAAATGAGATGGAAATGCTTCAAAGCATTGGCAATTCCGTTGTCCTCTATATCGGTTGTCTGGTAAGTGCAGTGAGGCAGGATCAGGGGATCCGAGTCGCCCATTGCGATGCTGTTTCCGGCGAACTGCAGCATAAGAAGATCGTTCGTGCTGTCGCCGAATGCATAGGTGTCTTTGACCGGAACCCCAAGGCGGTCTGCCAGAAACCGGATTCCGGTTGCTTTGCTGAGATTTTTCTGAGTCAGTTCCCATGCCTTGTCTTCATGTATGAAACACAGAAAATGTTCATCTGCAAATTTGCGGAAAGTTTCCATATCAGAATCAGCAGACGGAAAAGCCAGAAACTTGTCAAATGTAAAATGGTTGTATGTTTCGGGCGGGTAGAGAGCCAGATCTTCTACTATAACTTCTGCTTTCAGCTTCTGAACAGTTTCAGGAACAGCACATGAACTGCTGTCATATAAAATCTTATCCGGGCGTTCAAAAAACGCAGGAATTCTGCATTCCCGCAGTAATTCTGTTGTTTTACGGCAAAGCGGATTTGGAATAGAACTGGAAAACAAAAGCTCTTCATTCATATAAATCTGGCTGCCGCATCCGCATACATAGCCGTCGAATCCCATTTCTTTAATGATTTCCGGAATCATTGTATAGGTACGTCCGGAATTGATGAAAAGGAGATGACCATTATAGCGTGCTTCTTTTAAAGCCTGTTTCGCACTGTCCGGAACTGTCCATGGGTAAGGGGTTAACAGGGTTTTGTCAATGTCAAAAAATAAGAGTTTACGATTATTCTCCATCAGATGTCTCCTCTGTCTCAGTATCTGTATTGTCATAAAATTCGTCATCAGAAGGATTTTCATTTCCTGTATGTACGCGGATTCCGTTCAGTTCAACTTCGCCTTCCATTGGGATCACAAGGCACTTGCGTCCGTCAATTACGCGTGTTTCCACAAGATCGGCACGTTCAGGATCTACGTGGACTACAACATCCGGGGTTTTGATCTCGAATCTTTTTGTATTGGTGATGTTGGAAGCAACCAGAGAGGATTTTTCCCCGGCTGTGATCTCGTATTGTTCATCAAATGACTGTAGTTTTTCATCTTCTACGCCGCATTCTTCAAAGAGGCGTTTTACCTCAGATTTGGTCAGAACTACAGGTTCCGGCTCATCCTTCTGTGATTCGATCAGGTCGTTTAATTTCTCGTGAATGCTTAATACAGTGTCATATCTGCAGTCGTCGCCCAGAGTATCTTCAACCAGTGCGTTAAAGGAATCACGCTGTCCTCCTGCAGAAAGAGGTGCTGTACATCCAAGCAGTTCATCGATAAAAATATCCCGAAGCTCGTTTGCATTTTTACTATAATAAAGGACACCATGGATGTCAGTGCTGCGGTCGTTAAACTGCGGGAAAAGGAAAGCAACATCCGGAAGTTCCACGATCCAGTCGCGGATACGGTCCTGGATGCTGTTGGTTTCGGCATTGTAGCAAAGACCTGCCTTAGAGAGTTTTACAGGACAGATACAGCACATGATGTGCTCATAAATCTCATCAGATGCATCAAACATTTCTGCACCGTCGGAAGACTTTCCGGGGATATCATATACTCCATGGATCAGGATGATGTAGTAGTTTTCGGGATAATCATAGTTTTCAATGATCTTATCGTAGAAACTTTCTACCAGTGCATCATCGGTCAGTTTGCTTTCTCTCAGTTTCATAAGAAAATGTTGAGTTCCGCCCTCAGTTTCCTGCTCGAGAGGAAATTCCATGTTCATCAGATTTTTTCCTATTGTTCCGGAAAGGGATTTGCGGAAAATTTCAAAGTATTTGAACATTTCTTCTTCTGATAAAGAGAGAAATGCTTCTTTCAGTTCGGTTTTTTTATTCTTTTCTCCGTCAACGTAACATCCGCAGATGCGGGTGAGAGAACAGTTCTCGGGAGTGAACTGTTTCTTGATTTCAGAAATTTCTTTTTTGTTCATATAGTTTATACCTCATGTTAGTCTGTTCTTTATTATAGACCAGTTGTGATGCAGGGGCAAGGAAAATTGCCTGAAAATTATGGGAAATACAGGTGAGTTTTGGTAGATGTAGTGCTATAATATAGGAAGATATTGTTGCCTGGCTGTGTTGCTGAGAACGGGGTGGACAGTAATGTTGCTTTGACAGTGATGAAAATAAATACAGGAGGATATGAGACATGAATGAAACAATAAAAAATCTTTTGGAGCGAAGAAGTGTACGTGGTTATAAAGAAGATCTGGTGCCGGAAGAAGTGTTGAATGAAATTCTTGAAGCAGGGGAATACGCACCAAGCGGAATGGGACAACAGGGTACACTTATGGTAGTAACACAGAATCCGGAACTTGTTGCGAAGCTTTCTAAAATGAATGCGGATGTGATGGGGACTGAGAGTGATCCGTTCTATGGGGCACCGACAGTTGTTGTGGTCTTTGCAGACAGTAATATGCCTACATGTGTGGAAAATGGAAGTCTGGTTATGGGAAATCTGATGAATGCTGCTCATGCCCTTGGGGTTGATTCCTGCTGGATTCATCGTGCAAGAGAGGTGTTTGCTTCTGAAGAAGGAAAGGCATTGAAGGCAGAGTGGGGTGTGCCGGAGTCTTATGTTGGAATTGGTCATTGTGTGCTTGGTTATCGCTCCGGGGAATATCCGAAAGCGAAAGCGAGAAAAGACGGATTTGTGATCAGGGTGTGATTGTAGTGTGGCGGCAGAGTGATTCCTGAAACAGGCTGGCAGGAAAGATATGAGAATGTTCGGGAAATCAAGTTGCCGGCACAGTAGCTGTGAGAGAGGGTTGCTGTTGAGTATATTTGATTTTAAGAGAAAGAAGTACAGAACGTTTCTGCAGGATTCTGAGACAGGTGAGGAGATTGCTGAGGAGTATGAGAAAGCCCGGGGAGTCTGGAAAAAGCATGATGTTCAGGATGGGAAGGGTTCGGAGATGAGAGAGAATCTGATAAGGAAGCATTATTGGTTTTCGGGGAGAGTGCAGGGAGTTGGATTTCGCTATCGGGCCTGTTATATTGCCAGTTCTCTGGGGGTTACCGGTTGGGTGAGAAATAACTGGGATGAGCGCGTGGAGATGGAGGCGCAGGGGAGCAGGGAGCTGCTTGCGCAGATGGTGGAGATGTTGGGGAGACAGAGGTTTATTGAGATTGAGGGGATTGAGGAGAGGGTGATTCCGGTGGAGGTTGAGAGTGGGTTTTATTCCAGATGAAAGGGACGCAAGCTCAAACAATTCTCTTTGGCTTGGTTTCGGATCTTAAGAAAAGCTAAACCTCAGGAAATCTGCTAAAGGGGGACGCAGCCCCAAACAATTCTCTTCGGCTCGGTTTCGGGTCTTAAGAAAAACTAAGCCCGGGAAGATCAGCTAAAAGCATTCGCAGATAACTCAAACTCGCCGCGAAGCGGCTCAGACAGTGAGTGATCTGCGAATAACGCTGATCTTCCCGGGCTAAGATTTTCTAAAGGCCCTGCAAATGTCGCCGAAGAGAATTGTTTGGGGCTGCTGGCTGTTGGCTGTGACTGGTGGCTGAAAGAGAAGAGAGATGGTGGTCTGTTAGTTTTGCGGAATAGAAAAGTTTCCTATATATAGTATGAAGGGGAAGGAAAAACTGGGGTGTTGTGTATATATGGTATATGGATGCTGCATGATATAGGAAGGATAGATGGGGAGGATGGTTGGAATTCCGGTGTCAGATAGACTGGATGTCTGTTGGGAATTTAGTGGAGATTAGGGTGAAAATATAAAAAGTTTGTCAAATTATGAAATTAACTGTTGACATAGTGAACTTTCGGTGTTATATTAGTTGAGCTGTCGGAAATAATTGTTTCTTGAAAAGAGACAATTTAAGACAATTTCTGAAAGAAAAAAGAAATTAAAAAAAGTGCTTGACAACTTAAAATGAATATGTTAAAGTAACCAAGTCGCTTGAACAGAGCCGACAATCACTGATCGGAAGAACAGTTCGGAAATCCGGAAGAGTTCGAAAAACTTTGAAAAAAACTTGAAAAAAGTGCTTGACAAAGAAAAAGAGATGTGATAAAGTAAACAAGCTGTCGCAAGACAGACAACCTTGATAACTAAACAGTGAAACACATACGATTCTCGAAAATTCTTTACATTTTTAAGAACGGTTTGAAAAACCAAAAACAGTAAAACG
>NZ_JADPGO010000028.1:0-49927 GCF_015668165.1 Blautia sp. 1001283B150304_161114_C9
AAGAAAACCGATGGCTTTGACTGTTATTAGTCTACACCATCGGTTTTCTCATGTCCAGCTAACCTCTGAACAGTAACCAAACCATTCTTTCTGCCTTTCCAAATCGCGAATTTGGGTAATCTTATTTTGTACTGCACACCTCTTATATAATTCATACGTAGTTAAAACCAAAATCTCCGAAGGCAAATATTTAACAGCCTTAAACATCTCAACCTCACTGTCATCAAAATAATCTGCCTCGTTTTTATTATTTCCTTTTTCATATTTATCTGCAAACTGTCCTTTACGAATTACTTCCGTCCAATAACATGCATTTTCCTCTGACATAGATATATTTATTAAGTATCTAAATACATCTTCTCTTGTAAATGGATATACACTAAACAATATATTCTCATCTACTAATTCCGGATAGTTTACATCTGCCATGCATAATGCCAATATTTCCATCATTTCAAACTCGGTATCAGGTTTGAGATATTGAAATCTCACTTCTTCTTCCGGGGTCATAAATCCTGTTTCAATCATATTTCCCCATGAACAAACAAAATTTTCTGTTTTGTCAATTTTTAAGCCCTCGCAAATATCCATATCAAGTTTTGTAGTTCTTTTTGTTGGTAGGAAATAATAGATTTCCGCAATAAATTCTTCTGTCTCGTTGTAAGCACTTGTCGTTTCTTCTATTAACCCTATAGAACCATCTGTTAATTTGACACAATTCTTAATGTAATCTAATTTAGTCTTGCCTTCTGGTAAAACAGCAATCCCTATTGGTTGTATTTCATCTTTTTCCACAGAACCCAACCACAGAATTTCCTGTCCACTATCATGAAAGAATGCTTCTATTTCCCGTTTCGCCGTATTATAAAACAGTTCTCCAACTTCATATTCCGTCAAAGAAAGATTTGAAAAGGGATAATTTATACTCGTTGTCTTCATAGCATCATAAGGCAGCAGATTGAACAAGCCAAGAATAAACACACAAGACTGCGTTCTTACAGTAACTGTCAAATCATATTTTCTTGCCAAATTTCCAATAAACGCCGCTACCCATAATTGTTTCAAAATTTCTTTATTTTCCTTTACTTTCTCCCGAATGAAGTTCATTCCCATTGCATATGCTTTATTGATTTCGTCTTCACACGCTTTTTCATTTCCTTGACAATATCTATTCAAATATCCTCGGTACAACTCTTTGCAATACTGCTCAAATTTCTCCCAACCACTTGTATAAATAAATTCCATTTTTTCCATTCACAGTTCTCTCCTCTTTGGTTTTTATAAATAAATCTTAACTCTTCACATGTACCAAAAAAGGAACACGCTTTGCCCCCTAAAAAAGGCCGCATTTCTGCGACCTTTCCTTCCGCTATCCTCTATCCCCTCTCTTTACCTCACCTCATAAACGACCTTCACAAAAGCACCTCTTTTGTTACATCTATATGTAAAGAACTATCTGTTTTTTTACATTTAAAACACGCTATACCAAGTTGTAAAGATTTTACTTTCAACTTCATTTATAAAAAAAGCTATAAGATTCCACTATTAGAATTCTTACAGCTTTCATTCTCATCATGTCACATCCCTAAATTATAATTATTTATCTTGTAACACTCACACAAAAATCTATGGGTTATTTTCGGGTTATTTCTTCCCCACAAATATCTTCCAAGTATTGATTTTACTGACTTTTTAAGGGGTTCTTCGAAGAGTGCCGTGGCATATAAATAGTATTTTTATCATTGTTCTTATAACGCCTCTTCCTTTTCCACTATTATAGCTGATCGTACTTGGCCGCACTCCCTTTTGCCTTATCTACCGGATACTTTGCTTCATTCTGCGACATCTTCATATTTATGATTTCATCTGCATCCAGTTCCAGTTTGCCTAACAGATTCTGACTATAAACCAAAACATCCGCCAATTCCTCCTTGACATGTTGCAGATCATATTCTTCATCAGACCACTGAAAACACTCTAATAACTCTGCTGCCTCAATTACGATTGATTTTGCAAGATTTGCCGGCGAATGAAACTGATCCCAGTTTCGATCTTCTGTAAATTTTCTAATTCTGTCTATTGTTTCATACTTCATAATTAAATACTCCTTTATTTTGCTACTTCTAACAATGCTTTCTGACAAAGTGAAATTATTCAGTTCAGCATTTTTAGAGCGTGTCTGAAAAAGGCTTTCTGCAAGATGTGCGTCACAATTTGTGGGATATTTTGCCCGGATGAGGGCGCCGTAGTGGGCTACGGCAACTGAATTCGGGTGAAATATCCCGCAAAGTGGGGCGTGCAGATTGCGGGAATGATTTTTCAGACACGCTCTAATGTTTCATCAACACTATTTTATACATGCAGATTTTTCTGCATCTCTTCTTTAAATTCTCTTCCTTTAAACAATATCACTGCTACAAGAAACAGGAAACATATTAACGCTCCAAACATACTTACTGTTGGATTTTTCACCACTTTGCATAAGAGTAAGATTCCCGGAAGAATCAATCCGTATCCGGCAGCCATAATTTCGTAAATAAGATACTCTCGCACAGGGCTTTTCCGCACCTTAGCGGTTACAAACATCGCTATAAGTGTAGATACACTCATGATTGGCAGCACAAGATCTACAGACCAACTGTGCCAACCGGTCAGTGCATCCCATATAAAGCAGATAATAGTACCGATAAAAAGCTGCCACATCGCATTTTTCAGCAAGTTATAGCGTTTAAAAAAGCCAATCGATGAGGCAATCCACATTGTCACAACGCCTCCGGCTGTAAATAAGGTCCAGCGAATTCTAGGATGGAAATTACACTCCGTAACAAGCATTGCTGCAACAATTGCAATACACAGAAAGCTATAAATTTTATAGACTTTCATTTCCTGTTCGCTTGGCTCATCTGTCTTTGGAAATTCAGGTTTTACTTTTTCAGATGCAATTCCCTGTTCTTTTAACAAGCGATAAAAATTACGTTCAATGTTCACTGTGTCGTATCTGGATGTAAATGCAAATGATAATTTATCCTGAAAAGAACACAAACACAATTCAAACTTAGGAGTGTTTGTGTACACACCAAATCGTTCAATATAAGGCACATAACTCGCATGCATTTTAACCGCACTCATATTAGAGAAGATTGCTGTCGTGTTCTTCTCTGAATATTTTGCCCCAGCCTGAATACATAGATTTTTCAATTCCAAAGGTGCAAGCCTCAGAATCGGATGCAGTTCCAAAGCAAGCAACTCGCTGATATGTGCTGACATCTTTTCTTTTGTCAGTTCTGTCTCAAAAAATTCTTTCGTATATTTCAGTATTGCCTCAAAACTTTGATCTTGTGTAGTAAAATTATATCCCGGCTCGATCCAATTAAAAAAATTCAGCATCGATAAAGACGGGAAAAACTTTCTTAAGTTAACCGGAACCATTAACACGACCGGCTTTTTCTTTTGCATTTTAGACATTTCTTCATTTATTGCCATCATAAATAATGCTGTCAAAAAGACTGTCATAGATACTCCGAGTTCCCTGCTCCGCTTCAATACTGCCTGAACTGAAACAACAGATTCATGGACGTGCAGATGATTTCCATCTTTCTTTTTTCTCCGTATCTGGAAAGCATGTAGTTTTCTTTTTTTCGGTCGTTTCTGATCTTTTGAATAATATTTCAAAAAACTATCAACTTCTTGATCTTGTACCGTCATATCTTCTGGTAACAATGAAACTGGTTCTAATCCATTTACTTTGTGAATAAGATAGAGATAATTTTTTACCAGTTCTTTTAAAAATTCTGTCGCTCCTGTGCCATCTGTCAATACATGGAATACTTCGAAGTTGATTCGTTTTTTATAATAGGTTACTTCAAAAAGCAGTGTCTTCTTATCCTTTATATAGAGTCTACTACAAGGCTCTTTGTACTCTTCCTTTACAATCGGTCGTAAATTACATGGCTCAAGATAATGCCAGAATAATCCTTTGCGAAGCACCATTAAAAACGTAGGAAATATTTCTATTGTCTGATTCAATGCTTCCTGCAAAACGTCAGGATTTACTTCTTCTTTCAATTCGCAGTAAAAACGAAACACTCTCGTATCTTTTT
Source organism: Blautia sp. 1001283B150304_161114_C9 (assembly GCF_015668165.1). Taxonomy (NCBI): domain Bacteria; kingdom Bacillati; phylum Bacillota; class Clostridia; order Lachnospirales; family Lachnospiraceae; genus Blautia; species Blautia sp. 1001283B150304_161114_C9. The sequence continues at coordinate 4,101 of NZ_JADPGO010000028.1, forward strand.
TATTACTGGCAGCAGAATATAATTTTGCTGCATTATCTAGTTTTCTCCAACGTGCTTTTTTCTTACTCACAGTGTTTCCTCTTTCAGAAATTCATTGATATAGGTAAAACTTTCCTGTACATGAAGCTGCTTGATCCCCAACGCAAAATATCCATGTAATGCATCTTTGATCCGATGTATCTCCACATAATTTCCAGCCTCTTTTAAGCGCTTCCCATATGCTTCCCCTTCATCTCGAAGTGGATCAAATTCACATGTAAGAATCAATGTATCAGGTTGATTCGCTAAATCTTCTGCTATGTATGGTGCAAAATAAGGATTCTTCTTATCCTCTTTATTTCTCGCATAAAGATCAATATAATCCTGCATCTTCCCAGCTGTCAAAAGATAATCTGTTCCATTTTCCTTAACAGATGGAAATGGTGAATTTTCTGTATAATCATTATATGTAGCCGGATAGATCAGTATCTGTCTTTTTGGCATAAATTCTCCATAATCTCTAGCCATCAAAGATAATGCTGCACAAAGATTCCCTCCGGCACTATCTCCGATCAATGTAATATTTTCGGGTTTTATGTTGAGCATAAAATCTCCGGAATATAATGTTTTCGCAACGGCATAACAATCTTCCAGACCTGCCGGGAATTTATCTTCCGGTGCCAGTCGATATTCAACTGCAACTACATATTGTCCGGTTGCATTAGCAAGCCGGGCACAAATTCTTTCATAATTATCGATACTCTCTGTAACCCAGCCACCGCCATGTATAAACAAAAGCATCTTTTTATCTTGAATATTATGTTTCTTTTCTTCACTCTCACGAAAACTTTTTTCAGTTGGAAAGAAAATACGAATCGGAACTGCATGACTCCCGTTATATATTTTCTCATCTATTTTTTTATAAAAAATCTTCATCGGATCCAATCGTTTTAAATCCGCCATATGACGAAATGCTTCTACTTCCACACCATCAAAAGACAGAGCTTTCAAAATCTTCTTCGCTGTCTGATTAATCAATACTATATTCTCCTTATACCCGTTCTTATATCTGTAAAAGACTACAAGCCTATTATATCATAAAGTGCTTATTAAAGTGAATTTAATATTGCAAAAAGCACCAGCCAACTGAATGACTGGTGCTTTTAACATCAATATACTTTATTTTGTATAAACTGTATTCCCTTTTGCAATTACTTCAACAAGCTGAAGTTCCTGGTCAAGAATACAAAGATCCGCATCATAGCCTTCTTCAACCTTACCTTTTCCTTTGAGCCGAAGAATATCTGCCGGATTAGATGTAATTGTAGAAATAGCTATTTCTAAAGGAATTTCTGTTTTAAATACACATTCCTTTACTTCCTTCAGAAGGCAGCTGGACTGTCCAACGCCCATTCCAAGGAATTCGCCATCACTACTGTACATCGGAAGGCTTCCCTGTCCATCAGAAGAAATTGTCATGCGGTCAGGATTTACTCCTGCATCCAGCATCCGTTTAATACCATTACATACACGTACCTCATCACAGATAGTTTCCCAATAGTCAATATCTTCATTTCCGGTAAAATCTACTGCTCCGCCTTTCAGCGCATACTCAATCGACTTGCCAAAAAGCATCTCATTTCGATTGATATGTGTTGGCAGTATTTGAGAAGCCGGTATCTCTGTCTCATCTACCACTCGTTCAATAAGATCTAAGCATCTCGGACTGTCGCCAAGATGAACATTTACAATACCAGCTTTCCCGGAAAGAACACCGCCAAGTCTTGTATCCGCAACGACACGCGCAAATTCCTCAAAAGTCGGCTGTGAAGAACGATGATCAGAAATCGCGATTTCTCCGGTTCCAATGATTTCCTGAATCATCATAATATCTTTGACAATACTGTCCGTCAACGTGTGAACCGGAATCTGATAACTGCCTGTATAACAGTATGCAGACATTCCCTGCTCATTCAATCCTTTTGTCTTTGCAACCAGTGCACACATATCACGACCGATTCCATCCGTTCCAAGGCAGCCAACAACTGTTGTTACTCCAAACTTCGTAAGTCCTTCCATAGTTGCTTCCGGAGTACGATTGGCGAATCCACCTTCGCCACCGCCTCCAAGTACATGAACATGACAGTCAATGAATCCCGGAGTTAAAAGTAACCCCTCTCCATTGATCATTTCTGCCTCAGAAAGAAATCCGTCTGCGCATATAGAGCCTGCATCTTTAATCTTGACAATCTTATCATTGATTATAAGTACATCTTTTTTCCCCAGATGCTGTGGGGCATAGACATCAATATTCTGAATTAATTTCATCATAAATCACTCTCAATTATCAAATGTATGTTTTAGAATCCAGTTCCAACTGCAATAAGAATTGTAATAATTGCACCAATCATTAATACGCCAAGGAATTTCCACATGAATTTAATCCAGTTAGACCACTCAATCTTTGCAATTGCAAGAGATCCGATCAGACATCCAGATGTAGGAACAATCAGGTTTGTAAATGCATCACCAAGCTGGAATGCAACTACAGCTGTCTGACGTGAAACGCCTAACAGGTCTGACAGTGGAGCCATGATCGGCATTGTGATTGCAGCCTGTCCTGTTCCGGATACAACGAAGAAGTTGAATACGGACTGGAACAGATACATAAGTACTGCTGCAACTGCTCCGGAAACTCCAGACAGTGCATTTGAAATATTATACATAATTGTATTAATAACCGTAGGTGTTGTCGGATCAGATCCACCAAGAACCTGCATGATACCCTGTGCCATAGCAACAACAAGTGCAGCACCAATCAGGTCTTTTGCTCCATCTTTAAATGATGTTGCGATATCATTCAGTTTCATATCGTTCAGTTTAAAGATAACTCCGATCACACCGGAAACAATTCCCATAATGAAGAACTGTGTAGCAATCTCTGGCATGTAGTATCCTTGAGTCATAACTCCCCAAATTACCCATACTACTGTAGCAGCCAGTGTCAGAAGAACTAAAATGTGTCCAAGACCAAATGAATGTCCTTCGTCAATTCCTGTTTTTTCATTCTGCTCACGGAAATATGCATCGGTCTTATATGCGATTGAGATTGTCGGAGTCTTTTTGATCTTTGATGCATAGAACATAGTCATTCCACAGCCGAGTGCTGTAAATACTACCCACATTACCATACGGAATCCTGCTCCGGAGAATACGTCAATACCTGCAATTCCCTGTGCAATACCTACAGAGAATGGATTCATCCATGATGAACCGAAACCAATCTGTGTTGCAACATAAGTAACAAGAACTGCAATAACTGAATCGTATCCAACTGCTACAAACAACGGACAAAGAATCATAGTAAACGGAAGTGCTTCTTCTCCCATTCCAAAAACTGCTCCACCAAGAGAAAACAATACGAAAAGTATCGGAATCAGCAATTTTTCTGCTCCCTTTGCCTTACGGATCAATCCAATCAATCCGGATTCAATCGCTCCTGTACGGATCATGATACCGAATGCACCGCCTACTACCATAAGAAATGCGATAATCTCGATTGCAGAACTGCTTACGATTCCGTTATACATATAGTTGAAGAATCCTGTTCCACCATCTCCACTAAAGAGTGCTACTCCTTCTGTTACTACATTTCCTGCATCATCTGTCAGATACTGGAAACTTCCGTCTTTGATTACTGTACGGGTTTTCTCAACACCATTGATCATATACGAAATATCCTGTGTTTCGTAAAATCCCTTTGGCACAAGGAAAGTCAGAAGTGCAGCGACAACAACTACTAAAAAGATAATAATGTAGGTGTCAGGCACTTGAAACCCCTTGTTAAAAGACTTTAACCCTTTTCCTTCTTTTTTGCTCATTTTCGAGTTTCCCTCCCATTTTTAATATACTATATCAGTGTACCATAGAATGCCTAAAATATAACTAAAAATTTACATATTTTATCAATTTTTGTCATTTCCCTGTATTTTTATACAGCAAAAGATAGGTGTTTTATTCAATCAATCACATCATTCTGAAATCTTGACAAATGTTCATAAGGTAATATCAGTCTTCCCCTGAACAGTCCGCACCCATCATTGATCAGACTGTTATCTACTGCGGAAAACATATTTACATCCAGATCTGCCAGTTCCAGCTGCAAAAGACGCATGCCCCGTTCATAGGCTTCATCAAAATAAACGCACTCGCCTTCTGGAATAGCATCACGTCTTGCACGCTCATCCTGCTGTTTCTTCTCATATCCCAGATGATTCGCCGGACCAATTTCCGCAGTGTCATCCATTTTCTGAGTACGTAGCTGCACCTCCATGAAAGAACGGGAACTGTTATCATAAACTGTGATATGTAATGACTGATATCCTTCCCCGCTGGTTCCACAGATATAATCCCGGTAATACATCTTCACATCTTCATTAAGAAGCGGCGACGTACTTTTCTTTACTCCATAGGCAGACTCCACCGTAAACCCTCGTTCTTCCAGGAACCCGGGAAGAACATTGGCAATCTCATAAAGATAGCGGATCGACGCCGTTTCCTGATCTTCTCCTGGTTTCAGATGACACTTGGGCATACACAACACAATTCTGTATGCAATAAAATCCCGAAAACAACTGAGTTTATTTTTCAGTTCCGACACAGGAGGATAGGTTCCATGTTTTGTATAATAATCGTAAATATATTCCACAATATAGCCGTTAAATTTCTCTTCTGCCCGGATCAGCGATTTGATCCTTCCTTTAAATGTAAACGCAAGAAACGGATATTCATGAGCCATATATTTATAAAATTCCCGGATCTTCTGGGACTGGGCCGTAAGGAAATCATTGTGTTCTAAAAGCTCTGTGATCTGAATCAGGAAATTCACATGCATCATATCAATCTCATTATGAGTAAGTTTCGCTTCTTTTCTCAGATCCCGGGTATATTTCTGTAAAATTTTTAAAACCGTATCTCCTGAATACAGGTAATCATTTAATGTAATCATAAGCTTTTCCTCTTTTGGAGTTATAGCGTGTTTGAAGATTGTAGAAATGATTTTTCAAACACGCTATAATCTATAACCGAAATTTAGTTTTTCATTAATTTTAATGCTTTGTCAATATATCTACTGTTCTGTCAGCCTTTAACCAAACTGCTTCTTTTTCTTCATGAGTAACAAAGATCAACGTCTTTCCCTCCGTCTTTTTCAAAATATAATCAATTGTTTTTGCTCTGGTTTTTTCATCAAGACCTCTGAGAGGTTCATCCATGATCACACAGTCTGATTCAGCCAGCAATGCCCTCAGGATAGATACTCTCCTGCGCATTCCTCCACTCAGTTCACGAACCGGTTTCTGCCAAACTTCAGTAAGCGCAACTGCTTTATACGCCTCCTCCAGTTCTCTGTCTGTTATTGTTTCTGTACATACCAGTCTTATATTAGAAGCAGCGCTCAGATTTTCACACAGACGATCTTCCTGAAATACTGCACTGAGTTTCCTGTTACTTACCCCTTTTATTTTCCCCTTATCCGGAACATCCAGTCTCAGAAGAAGCCGTATCAGTGTTGTTTTGCCACATCCGGATCTTCCTCTGATACAAGTGGTTTTCCCTTCCGGAAAAACACAGGACAAGTCTCGCAGTACCTGCTGCTCTCCGTATGCTTTACTGACATGATCTACCTTTATATCCATATCTTTTCTCCGCCTGTAACATACCTCGTAAATAATACATTTAAGAGGATTATCATAAATCAAAACTTCTATTATCTATGTTCTATCATATAAACTATCCTGCTTACAATTCCAAGAAAACACTTTTCAAATACAAAACTGATCACAATGATCACAATCGTCCACGCAAAAAGATCAGGAGTATTCAGGTATATTTTTGCATTATACAGCTTCTCTCCAATAGAACCTGAGGGTACTCCGATAACCTCTGCTGCCACTCCTGCTTTCCAGCACATCCCAAGTGAAAGTCTGCATGCAGAGAGAAAATAAGGCAGTACCTGCGATACATAAATATACCTGATCTGTCTTCTGAGATTCACACGAAATACTTTTGCCATTTCCAGTATCTTCCTGTCCGTCTGTCGTATTCCTTCAAGGATATTTGTATATATCACCGGCAGAACCATAAGAAAGGAAATAAAAACCGACAGATTTCTCGAAGGAATCCATATCAGGCACAAAATAATAAAAGATGCCACAGGTGTAGATTTGACCACTGCGATCACAGGTGCTATCAGGATTTCCACTGTTTTTGACCAATATGCCAATATTGCCAGAAAGATTCCCAGAAACACAGCCAGAAGAAATCCTGTCACAATGCGTACAAAACTAAATCCGACAGAATACCAGAAATTTCTGCTGAAAATCAGTTCAAAAAGCTTTTGGATAACAGAAACAGGAGATGCCAGAAGGATCTCCTGTTTCAGATACATACTCGCAAACTGCCAGATTGCAATCCAGAAAAGCACTGCTAATATACGAATTCCTGTATATTTCGTTCCATTGTCAGTTTTTGCTCTATCGTTTGTAATAGAATGCATCATCCGGCAACTGTCCTCCTATAATCTCAGGATTCTGATCATCCAGAGTTGCCAGATATCCTGAAAGCATGGTTTTCATCTCATCACCTTCAATAAACACAATACTGCAGTCAGGGATTGCTTTCTGTGCAACTTCTTTTGCAATAATATCATGATCTCCTATGATCTGGGCCGCAGCTTCTGTGTCACTGTTGACAAAATCTACAGATTCTTTATACGCATCCATAAAATCATTTACTTTATCTGCATGATCCTGAACAAACTCATTGTTTGCGATCACAACACCTGTCACAAGTTTACTTCCGTCATCCATGGAATCTTCCCACAGTTTATTCAGATTCAGGGCAACTTTCAGCTTATCGTTTTTCATCAGCGCTGTAGTTACAAAAGGCTGTGGAAGAAGTCCAACTGCTGTCTGATCCTGCACAAGTGCGGAAACCACCTCTGCGTGCTCAGATTTATATTCAACAGTCACATCTTTTTCAGGGTCGATTCCATTCGCTTTAAGAACAGAGTTCAGGGCATATTCCGGAGTTGCACCCTTTCCACTGGCATAAATGGTCTTTCCCTTAAGATCTTCCACAGATTTTACACTGTCTCCATTCTCCACAATGTAGAGAACACCCAACGTATTGACCGCCAGAACACTGACATCCTTATCTGTCTTCTGATACAACGTTGCTGCCAGATTTGCCGGAACAGCTGCAATATCAAGCTTGTCCTGTACTACCATCGGAACAATCTCATCCGGAGATGCAGCAATGGTAAAATCGTATCCGTCTTCATCAAGAAGCTGCGCCATTCCCATTGCTGTCGGACCTTTCAAGACACCTATCCGGACAGCATCCGAAGATGATCCTTCGGATGCCCATACACTGACCGCTCCAGTATTACCGGCCAATCCTGCACATATACACAAAGCCATTGCACAGATCATCAATTTTCTTTTCATTTTACTCAACATCCTTTCTTTATTTAAGAATTTAAAAATCATTCACAGCAGTTCAGAAAAACAATGTAAATAAGACGCTAAGTTCCGTTTTTATGTCCCGGATTTCAAATCTGTCAGTATTTTTCTTAATTTACTTCCATAATCCTTTCCTGCAGCCCAGCCACCGCCATAAGGATTTTCCTGGATTCCCAGCCATTCCACGTAAGGTGCAGTCTCTCTTGTCACGTAATCGAAGCGTTCATCTACACATTCCTGATTCAGGGAATCTGTGGAGGCGTAGGCTTTGAGATGCTGAACCTGAGCACGGATTCCTGTTCTTACGTCAGGAAATGCGATTCCTTTGACCCCACCTCCGGTTGTTCCAAGACCTGCGAAATTAAACTGGTCGATTCCCGCATCACCGCCGAAACTCAACCATCCGGTTTCCAGCATTGCCTGCGCAAAGACTACTTCGCCACGTACATTCTCGGCATTTGCCTCCTCTACAATAATGTTACAGAAGGTATCTATATCAGATGCTCCGCCGCCACTGAGTTCTTCAGATGGGTAAGTGCATCCCTGATTGTTGTATAATGAACACATTTCATCAACGGAAACAGTTGTTCCGCCCATAATCGTGTAGTATCCATAGGTATTATCTGTCGGGTCTTCATCGGAGATAACTTCTTCTCCGCTATTTTCTGCATTTTCGAGATATTTGGGTTTGGAGATCTGGCCCTCTCCTGAATGGTCAGTTTCCTGACTGTTTTTTTCTGTACTATCAGTTGTTTTAGCTATTGTATCGTCATCTGGGGTATTTGCAGCATCGTCTGCCGCGCTGTTTTCTGTATCAGTGGACGCTGTCCCTTCACTGGCACTTACTAAAGCAGGTGCCCCGAACATCAGGGCACCTGTCATTGTCATAAGCAGCCAGAAATTTTTTCCCAGCACTTTTTTCATCTTATGCGTTTACCTTTCTCATTGCAGCTTCTACCACATGACCAACCAGTACAGAAGTTGTTACACTTCCAACACCGCCAGGTACAGGTGTAATAGCATCTACGATAGGCTCTACTGCTGCGTAATCAACATCACCGCAGAGTTTACCTTCTGCATTTACGTTGATACCTACATCGATGATTGTCTGACCTTCTTTTACATATTCGGCACCAACAACACCGGCGCGGCCTGCTGCTACAATAATGATATCTGCTTCACGTGCTACAGACGGCATATCTACAGTTCTTGTGTGGCAGATTGTAACAGTTGCGTTCTTTTTAACCAGCATCATTGCTGCAGGTTTACCAACAACAAGGCTTCTTCCGATCACTACTGCCTTTTTGCCTGTGCAGTCGATTCCATAATGATCAAGGATTTCCATACAAGCCTGTGGTGTACATGGCGGGAAACCGATTTTCTTACCTGTGAATACACCGGACATGGAAAGGTCTGTCATACAGTCAACGTCTTTTTCAGGAGCAAGTGCGTTTTCGATCACTGCCTGATCCAGATGTTTTGGAAGCGGACGGAATAATAATACGCCGTGAATACTGTCATCTTTGTTTACTTTATCGATAGTTGCAAGAAGCTCTTCCTGAGCAACGTCCTCCGGAAGTAAAATCTTTTCACATGCAACACCTAAAGTTTCGCAACGTTTTGTTGCTCCTCTTTCATAGGATATATCGCTTGGGTTTTCACCAACACGAATAATGCAGAGGGTAGGATTTACTCCTTTTCCCTGAAGCTCTGCTACGTTTGCTTTGATTTTCTCGTTTAATGCTGCTGTTACTTCTTTACCTAATAACTGCTTAGCCATTTGTCGTTCCCTCCGAAATTATACGTTATTATTCTATACTGTATCTGAATGATTTCAGCATAATCGCCTCATAAATCATATGCACTCTGTAAAAATTACATCTAATAAATAACTTTACACTTTGTTAAAAGAGACGGAAAACAATACAGAAATTTCTATTTTATTTACTATTATTTCAGTCTGCCAAGTACGCTGTTGAATGTGTCATCTGCGATCTTTGTATATTTCTCAAGCATCGCATCTGCTTTTCTGTTTAATTCTTCTGCATACTCTCTGTCAGCCATGGATTTTGTGTTAATGTATACGTTCAGGCTGGCACCCTGTAATGCTGCTTTACAGAAAGCTGCACCAACGCCTGCATCACTGATGGCAAGCTTAGAGCCTTTTGCACCGAATTCTACGATCAGTTCAATTGCTTCACAGCATTTCTCCATGATCTCCATTGGTACAGAGCAGGCATCTTTTAATACGATCTCCATAACTCTGGCTTTCTCAGCTTTCTCTTCTTCTGTTTCCTTTGGCATTCCATATGCCTTTGATAATGGCTCGAATACTTCTGCATCACGCTCAATCAGACGAAGGAAATCCTTCTGTAACTGATCGCATTTTGCTTTTAATTCGTACATTTCGTCTTCAACATCCGCATATTTCTTTTTTCCTACAGTAAGGCTTCCTACCATATTTCCAAGAGCAGTTCCTACTGCACCAACTAATGCAGACGCACCGCCGCCGCCCGGAACCGGAGCCTTGGATGCCAGAACTTCAACGAATTCTGTACATGTACTTGTTGAAAATCCCATTTTTTCTCCCTCTTTCTTTCTGTTTATATTTACTTATTTGACTCTGATATCTGCGGATTATCCTGCAACCTCTATAATCCTGATATCATTTGTCATTTCTGAACGCATTTCAGGTATGCTTTCAGTGAACCGATGATCACATCTCCCATAACAGCCATATCCTCTGCCTGAAAAGAAACAGGGAAGTTGTCAGAAAAGAGAATCTGTGAAGACGGTGGAAATTCATCATCGCCTTCCCAGAGGATCATCTGCACTTTGTATTCCGGGAAAATCTCCACTTCATAAGCAATATCACCATGCTTTACAGAAACTGCCTTGATATGCTCCATAATTGCTTTGAAATCTCCCAGACGATTTCCATAGGAAAATGCCAGACGTTTGATGCATCTGCCGTCAAACTGCCTTAAATATACCTCGCCCCATGGCATCTCACGATATGTTTTAAATTTTCCGGAACTTTCAGATTTCACTCCATTTAAGAGAAAACGAATGGTCAGGATTCTGGCATAAATCATATCTTCCAGCGGATAAAAGCCTCTATCATCCGGCGTATGTGTTACTGTAAAATCCGGCCATGTAATCTGATACTGTGTTCCAAGAAAAGTTAATGTCAGTGTTTTTGTTTCTTCATCGTAAGGAATGGACAGCCTTGAAGCTATTTCTTTGGGATCTGCCGCTGCAAACTCCTGTGTATAATGCTCCCATGGCATTCTTTCCTTGCTGTCTTTTTCATAATTTAAATCATTTAAGCTAAAAGCCATTCTAAGTCTCCACAGACAGGACAGACAAAATATACTTGCCTGCCCTGTTACTTTTTATTCATTCAGGCGCGGCAATCGTTACGGTTCACTCCCGGTAACCTGCCGTATGCCGTATAAATATCAGCGGTTCTGAACCTCTTCCATTACTGTTGGGAACATACTGGTATCTGTATGAGGAATGAAACATGCTCCTACAAATTCATCCATATAGATCGGAACTGTGGAAAGTTCCATATATGTCATGTTAGAAGCCAGTTCGTATGTCTTCTTCTCTGCCGGTGTTGACAGAAGCATAAGATATGCACCTGTCAGGGAAGAGTTACCGATATAATGGAATTTCTCGATTGGAATATCCGGGAACATACCGATGTTGACTGCATTCTGCATGTTAATACCACTTCCGATACCACCTGCAACATAGACATCATCAATCATGCTCACATCAAAGTCCAGAGAAGTCAGCATGGTACGGATAGCTGAGAAGATCGCGCCTTTTGCACGGATAAAGTTATCAATATCAACTTCTGTGATCTCGACATCTTTTACTGATCCTGCCTCTTCTTCAAAAGCAAGGATATAGCTTCCCATTCCATATTTATCATGTTTGATTCTCTTACCTTCGCGGATAAATTTACCTTTCGGGTTGATGATTCCGCAGATATAAAGTTCACTGATTACGTCGATGATGCCGGAACCACACAAACCTACAGGTTTGGTTCCCGGATCACCTACGATCTTGTAAGTCGGTTCCATCGTCTCTTTATCAATGGTACATGCTTCGATTGCACCATCTGTTGCACGCATACCACAGCTGATGTCACCACCCTCAAAGGCAGGGCCTGCAGAACATGCACAGCTCATCATAAAGTCTGAGTTACCAAATACAAGCTCTCCGTTTGTACCAAGGTCGATAAAAAGTGAGAACTCTGGTCTGTTCCAGATCTGGCTGACCATTGTACCGGCTGTGATATCACCGCCTACATAGCTTCCGATATTTGGTGCCATAATAATATGGGCATCTTTATTAATCTCAATTCCCACATCGGAAGCAAAAAGGGAATTGGTCTTAAAGAATGCAGGGATATACGGTTCTGTACGTAATGGATCAGAATTGATTCCTGCAAACAGATGATTCATAGTTGTGTTGGATGCTACACACATCCTGTATATACGGTTTGCCGGGAAATTTGCACTTCTGCACATCTCATGGATCATAGGATTGATTGTTTCCTTGATGACAGCATCCTGCAGTTTTTTCTGTCCGCCAGGTTTCTGTGATTCCACGATTCGGTTAATTACATCCGCACCGAAACGAATCTGTCCGTTTCCGGCAGAACTCTTTGCAAGAATATCACCATTCTCCATATTAATCAGTACAGCTGAAACGGTTGTTGTACCGATATCTACTGCAAGACCACCGATCACTACATCTTCATCTTTACCGAAAATATCATATACAAACATATCATCAGATGTAGCACGAATCACACACTTCACTGCAAAATTATTCTCTCGCAGTACATCCGGAAGTTTCTTTAAAACTGCATAAGGAATCCGGACTCTGCTGATATTTAAATATTTGCGCAGGGCACGTGTCAGTCTCTCATTATCCGGCATTGTATCGTCTAAAGATGGCGGAGTCATGACAACATCCACTACCTCAAGACTGTTTTTCAGTTCTATGCCAGCAAGTTCCACATCTCGTTTGGCATTTTCAAAAATGGCTATTTCCTCTTTAGAGCTTAAATCAGCTACTTTCATTCTGCTCTTATAGGCAGATGCAATATCAGGTACCAGCACATTTACATCTGCACTGATCTTGCTGCAGCATGCAAGGCGCCATCCTTCCTGATATTCCTCATCAGAAATGTGTAATGTCTTTTTGCTCTCCAGTTCTCCGCTTTTTAACTGGACACGGCATTTTCCGCAGGCTCCGTTTCCGGAACATGGTGCATCGATCGCCACATTGGCTCCCCGTGCAACCTCGAGTAAATTATCCCCCGCATTGGCATAAGCTTCTACCACACTGCCATCTTCGAATGAAAATGTTACCTTAAACATTCGGCAACCACCTTTCTCATAGTCGTTAATAGCCTGTAATAAAACGAGGGCTGAAGACCGAAGCCTTCAGCCCCCATAATTATGTATTCAATTTATTCAAATACGCTTTATCAGAAATACTGATTAGATTTCCAGATAGGAATCTGCATACAGTGTATTGCCTTTGAATACATCACAGGATTTAATAGTTTCCATCAGACGAAGGTCGTTAGGGTTAACGATCGCAGATGTAAGACCATTCATCATAGCCATTGCTACAAGAGCAGAGTCCATGATCGGACGGATATGTTTCGGCATACCGTTACTGTTATTGGAAAGACCACCTGTGGAGTTCAGTCCCATATCAGAGAACATTTTGATTGCTTCAAGAACTTCCATCTGTTTGTCCTGCATTCCTTTTACAACCAGGAATAACGGGTCAAACCAGAGATCTTCAGCTTCCATACCAAGAGACATACCTCTTTCAAGCATGTTCTGGCAGTGCATCATACGTTCATCATTGTCTGCTGCTACCATACCGGAAGAGCAAAGTGCGATACAGATGGCATCGTTTGCTGCTGCAAGGTCAATGTTTGTGATTCTGTCACCAGCATCAGCGGAGTTAACGATCGGTTTTCCTTTTGCTCTGTTGTATACAGAAATACCAGCTTCAATAGCTTTCTTATTTGTTGTATCCAGTGCAAGCGGAACATTGTCGAATTCTGACTGAAGGAGCTGTACAGCCCATTTCATCAGGTCTTCTCCGTCGTTCTCAGCAGGTCCGATATTTACATCAAGGTAAGTTGCGCCAGCATCAAGCTGCTGTTTTGCTCTTTTGATGATCGGCTCTGGATCTCTTTCTGTAAATGCTTTGTTTACTGCAGGTGCAGTAGTGGAAAGTCTTTCTCCGATTGTTACAAATTTTGCCATAACCGTGTTCTCCTTTTTATTTATTTACACAGGATAAAACCTGTATGCTTCTCATTAAACGCCAGACCGGACAGATGCCCGGCCCGGCATGTTAATCCCATCAGATCTGACCGTCTGCCTGCATATCCTTTAAGAATTTAACAAGCTGTACAGCTTCTCTTGGTCCAACGATGATTTCCCATCCAGGAAGTTTTGCTTCAAGGTCACCCTTAAGAACTGCTACCTTACCTGGGATAATAAGCTTTCTGGATTTCACCTTAGGCTCAACATTTTCTTTGATATAAGCGGAAATGCTGTTGCCGGAGAATTTACCAGCTGCCCAGGATGTCAGTACGGAAAGTCCGCCTGCATCATTGATTACCAGGTTAAGCGGAACACCGGAACGCTCCAGCTCGCCGGATACAACGAAATATGTAAGAGCGAAGTCTACAGTAGTAACTACTACCGCATTCTCATCAGCACCATTTAACGGATAGATGCCTGGCTCAACTTTCATTGGTTTCTGCGGGTCAGTATAAACGTTCTGACGCAGACCATATAATGGAAGAGCTTCTGCATATGTCATCTGCTCCATAACGATGATGGAACCATATTTCATTGTAAACATAGATGCTAAAGCTGCCTGTAAGTGAAGGTCACCTTTTGCAATCTTAACAAGGTTTACGATAGATGGATAACCAAATGTTCTGTCCTGATCTTTCAGAGCTGCACGACGAACCTGTACAGTGTTTGCAAAGGTTTCTTTGATGTCAGCGCCTGTTGTATCAAGAACAAGGTTCTTGTTTCCAAGTTTTTCAAGAGCTGCTGTTGTATCATATAATTCATTTAAGTCTTTACCGGATACACCGAGAACAACACCTGCTTCTGTAGCAACTGCGTTCATTGCTTCATAGTTGGAAGCATCTGCACCGTTTAAGACCGGTTTGCTGTCTTTGCATACTGCAAGAGCTGCCTTTGCGATTTCAGGATCTTTGCATTCAAGAACTAAAGTTCTTCCAAGACCTGCTGCTTTTTCTACAAGTGCTGTATATTTAGCTGCATCTGCACCTTCGCCACAGTTTACATATACAAGTTCAGCATACATTCTTTCACCGATACGGTCATAATCTACCTTCGGGATCTCTGCAAGTTTTGCCTCTACTGTAGCATCATCCATGCATGTGCACAGAGCTACTGCATATCTTGGCTTGCTTACAAATGTTTTTTCGTGTCTGAATAATACTGTTTCTCCACCCAGACTATGTTCTTCTGCACCAGTACCAATTTTGATTGTCTTCATTGGCGGAGCAGTTGCCTCGGAAAGAGATGCTAAAGCTTCATCAGACATATGCGGACATTGTTCGATTTTCATAGCGCCCTGAGCAACCTTCATAGAGAAAGCCATACATGTTGGGCATCCGCATTCCTTACAGTTTTTCTTTGGTGTTAATTTAAAGATCTGAATACCATTCAGTGCCATTTTATTTGTTCCTCCTATTCAATTACGCAAGTGCTTTGATCATTCTGGAAATAGCTGCAACAGCTTCCGGATGTCTTAAGATGACTGCATCAGATCCGGCTGCAAGGTCAGCAGCAGCTGTCATAACTTCCATATCGATTCCACGCTCTTCTTCCGGTCCCCATTCAGGCATATCAGCTTCAGAAGCTGTAGCTTCTTTTACGCCCCATGTCTCAGCGGATACCGGTGTAATGATAGGCATCTGCAGCATGTTATCATTCTGAGATAAAGCTGCACCTTTGATACGGTCCATTGTAGATACAACGTACTCATATCCATATCCGGCAGCAGCACTACCGATATTCATAACGATCTTCTGTGCGTTAACGCCTAACTGAGTAGTTACAACGTTAAGCTGTTTAGCAAGGTTGATATCTACGGCAGATTCTGCACCTACGATCTGATCGTAAGCAAGTCCTGCTGCAGCACCGATTGCTTTGTAGTTTTCTTCTTTTTCAGAAAGGATCAATACATTTCTTCCCTGAAGAGCTTCTGCTACTTTCGGAAGAAGTTCAGCGTCTTTCTCTACGTTCTTGCATCCTTCTACTACTAATGGTGCATCAATTGCATCAGCAACTTCTTTTACAACTGCGATAAGTTCATCAACAGATTTGTTTACACCGTTCGGATCTCCACCTTCAAGGATAAGAGCTACAAAGTCAGCACCTTCCATATCTGCTGCTTTTTTAGCCATTTCTCCGATTGTGGAAGCTCCGTCATAGTATGCTTTGATACCTTCGGATACAATATTCTCAAGACCCATATCAGAGATTTCCACACCGATCTTAGGTGTGTTTTCTGATGGTGCATCAAAAGAATAGAATGGATAAGTAGAGTCTCCGCCGATTGTTACAGTCTTATCTCCGCTGCCAATGGTGACTGTATTAATCTTTGCATTGAATTTCTGAAGTTTCTGATTAAACGGCATTTTTTTGGCCTCCTTAAAAAAATTACTGTGTGTATGTATCTTTTCGCAGACTTACACATTATGTCGAATATAGTATACAACATTATCATACTTATTGACAAGGGCAGGATATTATGTTTTGTTAAAAATGCAACAATCTTTATACTGTATCTATAAATATAGCAACTGCTCATACATTTATCGCTGACCGGCCATACACTCCGCACATATTACCGGTCAGCATATATTACATCCATATCTTATCTTTACGAAATATAAGTGCTGTACTTTCACACGATCACAATATTGTCCGTCTTTGAACATAATATACTATGGTTTTTATCTATACGCTTTTGAGCGTTTAAACCCGGAGGCTTATTAAAAGCCTCCGCATGACTCACATAATACCTCCGGAAAAACCACCATCTTTACATCATCGGATCAAGGGCTAATGCCGGATGGCCTTTTTCTGTAAGGAATCCAACCAGTGTTTCCGGATCAGTAGCGATTGTTTCATCACCGATCATATCTGTAAAGTTTTCAATTCCGTAGAGTTCTTTTGCTGTGTTGTTAAGACGCTCAGCAACAAACTCTTTCAGTTCTTTTGGCATCCATACGATACGTTCAATACCGCCTTCTGCCTTCATGAACTTCTTGGAGCTGATGAAATGTTTACCATGTCCCATGAAACCAGGTGTCTGAACACCACCACCTGTCATGGATGCCATTTCTGAGAATGTCATTCCAAGAGGTGTCATGCCTGCATACTCACGGTTAGCGATAACAACACCATTGGAGAATGGCTCGATACCGCAGATACACTCGAAGCATCCGCATGATGTCATAGGATCCTGCATGATAGAGTACAGTGTAACGTGCTCTAATGCACCCTGGGAGAATTTCTTAACAGCTTCATCTACGTCTTCATAAGAACCAAGGTTCTCATCAATAGGTCTTTCTTTTGTAATTACCTGGCAAGGTCCGTTCGGATCCAGCTCGTTGGTAGCTTTTGCATCCAGCCATGAAACGGCACCGCAAAGTCCAAGTCTCTCAGGTGTAACAACACATACGTGAGACGGGGAGAATGCCTGGCAGAGGATACAGCTATAATATACATCTACAGATTCGTCTGTCAGAGTATTCAGACGGTCATCACGTTTCTCAAAGATCGGGATAGCAACTTCATGACGGATTCTTGTACACTCAGCAGGATCTGTGTAAATAGTAACTTCACATTTATCAACAACTGCGTCAAATTCGTTCTTAACCTGTGTATAGAGAACTTCACCGATATGTTTGATCTTGAAGCCTGCAGCAAACGCATCTTTGCTGATACGGATTCTCTGCATATCTCTCTGTCCTGTATGGTATACACCTTCGATACAGTTGATGTAGTTATGGAACTTACGCTCGATAACCGGTTCAAAGTCAGGCTGCATGTTTTTACCTGCAACTTTAACAACATATGCAATGCTGTTCTTGCTGCCAAGTTCCATGTCGTCTACTTCCGGACCAACAACTGTGATCTTGTGGTCTTCTACTTCACTTGGTTCACATGTATGTACAAGCTCTGCACAGTCTACACGGGAACCATCAAATTCAACCTGCATGTCTTTACGACGGATAATCTCACCTTCGAATGCAGATGCAAAAGCAACAGGGATATCAATGTTTGTAATTTTGATCTTGATGTCACGGGCTTCCAGAGAAGTTGCATTCCATTTGGAGATGTCTTTCTGGCAGATAAGGCTCTTCGGTACTCTTGCAACATCTTCCTGGTTTGTGATAACCGGGAATCCAAGAGCGATAGCGCCTGCACCACAAGCTACGATCACATCATTTAACGGTGCAAATGCATTAACAAATGCAGGTACACGTTTCATTGTGTATTCCATCAGAGTTGCAGCATCACCTGGTTTTACGTTACCGAAGATAAGAGCTGCACGAAGTGCTACAGATACTACATGGATAACTGCTGTAACGTCTTTTCCAAGCGGGATAACACGTACGTTAGCACCTGTCTTGTATCCAACTTCCTCTAACTGGTCAATAACGTCACCAACCAGAGTGATCAGGATACCCTGAGACTGATAGGATTTAACAAGGTCTGCTGCTTCCTGAGCGGAAGGAGCTTTTCCAAGGATAACTGCTACACCTGGGATATCGCCTGTTACAAGCGGTACACCAAGTTCACGGATCACTGCATCTGCAAGATGTCCGTAGCAAGGAGCTTCATAAGGAACTGCTCCGTCGATATATTTCAGAACTTCGATAAATTCTGCGCAGAGAGCTGTAGCAACACCTGACATAAATACGTCATTTGTTCTCTTCTCTCTTGTCATAAGAGTTTTTACTACTGCAAGAGCATCTTTTAACTCTGCAAGAGTTCCAACCTTTGTTCCTGTTACTGCATAGTAGCATGGTAAGGAATATGCTGTATCAGGGAAGCTGACTGCTTTGTCAGCGCCGTATTTTTCAATTGCCTGGTTAATGGCACCCTCTGTCAGTCCATAAACCGCATCGTTTCCCGCAAAAACACTTTCAAATAAAGTCACTTTTGTTTACCTCCTAATATATGAGATTATTGACGATCTATTTTTTCTTTTATCTTAATGATCTCATCGGTAACTGTTTTGCTGAAATCATATGGGGACTTGCCCTGTCTGTCCGCATCAATTACCTCTGTATTGTAATGAATCATTCCTAAAAGATCTTCCTGTGGAATCCGTTCTCTGATAAAGTTTTCGTCATCCTCGTTGCGTACCTTGTTTGCAACAACCTTTACCTGAGATACTCCCAGATCCTTTGCCAGACGTTTCACATTCTTGTATGTCTGAACGCTTCTTGCACCCGGTTCGATCACTACGATAAATGCGTCAACCCCTTCTGTGGTTCCTCTGCCGAGATGTTCCAGGCCGGCTTCCATATCAAGAATTACTACATCTTCTCTTCTCAGTACCAGATTGTTAATAATACGTTTCAGCATTACATGCTCCGGACATACACATCCGCCGCCGCCTGTCTCGACAGTTCCCAGGACAAGGAGACGCACGCCATTACAGACCTTACCATATTTCTCCGGGATATCGTCTACTTTCGGATTCAGATGATAGAACTGATTTCCCGCAGTCGCACCTGTACGTTCTTCCACAAGCTTACGCATTTTGGAAATTGGTACAATAGAATCCAGTGTTTCTTCATCAAAGCCTAATGCAAGACCAAGATTCGCATCCGGATCCACATCTGCTGCAAGTACCGGTCTGCCCTCTGCTGCATACAACCTGGCCAGCGTTGCTGCAAAAGTGGTTTTGCCTACGCCGCCTTTTCCTGTAACTGCTATTTTCATTTTACGTCATCCACCTTTTATTACATTTTTAAGATCACAGCAGATTAGATTCCTAATGCTGTTCTCTTCTCTTCGATTCTTTCGATCATCAGATCAACTAATTTCTCAATATCTGTTTCTACTGTATAAGCAGCTCCTGTCCATTTTCTTGTTCCCTCTGTAAGAAGTTCGCACATTTCTGAAGAACCGGAAGCATATGGATCAACACCAAGGAATGTATCAATACCGGTACCTACTACATAGTTACCGATGGATACAGCTTTTTCAGACATCCACTCAGGAGCACATCCAACTACAGGAAGCTGATTGATCTGAAGACCTGAATCTTTTGCAAGTTCAGCAGCAAGGATCATCATACGGGAAATATCTACGCATGATCCCATATGGAGTACCGGTGGGATATCAGCCAGTTCACATACACGTTTCAGACCTGCACCGCAGAGATCTTTTGCAGATTTGTCCATAAGACCTGCTTTTGCAGCTGCCTGTGCTGAACATCCTGATGCAATGATAACGATATCGTTGGCGATACATTTCTTCATCAGTTCAATATGTGCATAGTCAGGACGGATCTTAGGATTGTTACATCCAACCATAGCAACAGCACCACGGATAACACCGGAAGTGATGCACTCAAGTAATGGTTTGGTTGTTCCTGTCTCATCAACCTGAGAGTTTGTAACACTGTCAAGAACCTTAACGATTGCTTCTACGGAATATCCAACTGTAGCTTTCTGTTTCAGCTGTGGGATATGTACAAGTTCAGGTTTTCTGTTCTTGAAGTTATCAATAGCCATCTTAACGATCGCTTTCGCATTCTCTCCTGCTGTCTCAGCATTGAATCTGATAAATTCAGCATCCGGCATCTGAGCGATCGGAGAAGTTGTGATAAATTTAGTATGGAAGCATTTGCTTAAAGGTCCTAATGCAGGGAAGATACACTGAACGTCTACTACGATCGCTTCGCAGGCACCTGTCAGTACTACATTCTCCTGCTGCAGGAAGTTACCTGCCATCGGAACACCGCGACGCATAGCTACTTCGTTTGAAGTACAGCATACACCGGAAACAGTGATTCCTTTTGCTCCTACAGATTTTGCATAATCGATCATTTCTTTGCTGTCTGCATATTCACAGATCATCTCGGAAAGACTCGGATCATGTCCGTGTACAACGATGTTTACATTCTCTTCAACCATTACACCAAGGTTAGCTTCAGTGTCAATTGGCTTCGGAGTTCCGAATAATACGTCAGAGAACTCTGTTCCCATCATGGAACCGCCCCATCCATCAGCCATACCGCAGCGGATAGACTGTTTTACAAGAGCTTCCGGAAGAGAAGAACATCCCATATGAGCCATATGTAAAGAAGTGGAAACCTCACGGTCGATCGCACGTGGTGCAATTTCATTTTCAATCAGTTTCTCTTTCTGTCCTGCAGGCATTCTGTCAAGGAATCTCTGATATCCAAATGGTTTACCATATTCCATCAATCCTGTCTCAGCCATTTCATGAGCCAGATCATAGATATCTTTTCCTTCTGTCTCTACGCCCCATTCTTTTGCGATACGGATCAGTTTCTCAGGATCTTTTACCTGATAATTTCCGCCGTCTTTTGCACAATATAATGTGTGGCAGATTTCACGACCGTGATCAGAGTGAGTAGCTGCACCAGCTGCTGTAAATTTCAGGAAGTTTCTTCCTACGATACCATGGACGTCACATCCACAGATACCTCTTGGTGCTTTAGGGGTAATACGACATGGTCCCATAGCACAGATACGACAGCAGACACCCTGCTCACCGAATTTACAATGTGGAGTCTGGTTTTTTACACGGAACTGCCATGCGTCAGCTCCAACCTTTGCACCTGTCTCCAAAAGTCTGGCAGTAGCCTCTTCAAACTCTTCCACTGTAGTTAATTTGAATTCACTCATTATAGACCTCCTTTAATTCTGGTTTGTGTATTCCTTTAAGATACACATTTTTATTTTATTAATAATCCCACAGGCAGGAAATCCCGGTTATCTATATCTGAAGAATTGGCTCCGTTAAAGATAACTGTGATAACCTATCCCATCCCCTCCCATGGGTTATTTAACTTAAAAAATAAAGATGTAAACTTGTATTTATCTCTGCATATATAGATTTCCTATGCGCACAAACATCCCTCATCGGATTCTCATCCGACAAGGGGTGTATCTTATAATTTTAAATTATCAACGATTGCACGAAGTGCAGTCTTGACAGGGTTGTCTTCCGGAAGTGTGCTTGTAGGACGTCCTTCACAGTCATATTCATAAACTGTTTCATCCTGTGGAACAACACCAAGAAGTGTCAGTCCCTGATTTGCAATCTCTTCCTGAATTCCCTTATTCAATTCTCCTTTCGGTGCTCGGTTAATGATCAGACCAACTGTATCAGGATGCATATCACATTCTTTAATGAGTTCTGCAATCCTGCCTACTGCCTGTACGCCTCTTCTGGAACAGTCGCTGACCAGAATGGCAGTCTGCATGCTCGGAAGAACACCTCTGCTGATATGTTCCATTCCGGCTTCATTATCTACAACAATATACGGATAATTATTCTGGTATTTTGCAAGCTGAGTCTGAAGAAGACCATTAACATAACAGTAACAGCCTTTTCCCTGAGTTCTGCCCATGACAAGAAGATCAAAATCATCATCTTCTACAAGCGCATCTTCAAAACGCATTTCCGCGTAATCAGCCTTAGACATTCCGGTAGGAATTGGATTCTCTTTTGCAAGCTCTGCACGTGCAATTTCTTCACGCACATCGCCAAGAGTTGTCTCTACCTTTACGCCAAGAACCTCATTGAGGTTTGAGTTTGCATCAGCATCTACTGCAAGAATCGGCCCTTTACCCTTTTCACACAGGTACTGGATCAGCATTCCGCATAATGTTGTTTTTCCCACGCCGCCTTTTCCTGCGACAGCAATTACGTGTGCCATAAAACCAGGTGCCTCCTAAATCTGTCTTAGTATTCTTTCTATAAATAAAAAATGATGTTAAGGTCAAAAGGTGTTTTATCCCTATCTTAATATCAGTCACATTTCAGTTTCACAATACTGTTGGCAAGGTCAACCATTAAAATAGTTCCCTCGACCACTCTCTCATCTCCCATAATATCACGGAGAATCAATTTATTCCCATCCACATCTATACGGGAAACATTTTTAAAAATAACAGAATCGTCACTTTCTTTATATACAGTTGCCAGACACATGTGATGTCGCCTCCTATTTCATCTCTTCTTTAACAAGTGTTAAGGCAAGTCCAAGTCTCATATTGCCTTTCTGAAAATCTGCAACAGCTTCCTTAATAGTCTTACATGCTGCATCCATTCCCATCTTGGCAAGGTTATCAGCCATCTGATCCAGTTCCTGAGCATGATGCTCATTGTGCTGAAGCATATATGTCAGAAGAGCCAGTGTCTCATTCTTACAGTCACCTTCACTGCAGGATCCGCAATGAGCAGTATCACAGGCATGATCTGTATGAGAATGTCCATGATCATGACCTTCGCCATGAGTATGCTCATGAGTATGAGTCATACCATCTTCATGGGTGTGTTCATGGGTGTGTCCATGTCCATGCTGGACAAGATTCCCATTTTCATCTTTGATTAAATGCATGGTTAAATGCTCCCTTCTATTGAAAAATACACTGAATTTATAAAATTCAGTCTTTTTTTATGACAATAAATTATCAATTTACTGATATTATACATCTTTTTTTTCGTTTTCGCAAGCCATTTAGCATAAATAATCACTAAAAAAATTTTGAAATATATGCTTTGAAATAGCTTTTTTCACAAGAAGTGTTAATATTTTGACCGTTATGTTATATTGTTAACAATGTATTCTTGCAAAAACTTAATAATTTTTATGTACTTCTGACACATTTTTATGTTATACTTGGACAAGATTATCGGGCAAAGTAGCTTGCCCAAAGTGTATATAGGAATTGGAGGAATTGTTTTGGATAATACTGTTTTTCTGAATACAAACAGAGAGATGCCTTTACTCGGACTGGGAGTATACAAAGCCACCGGGGAAAATGAGGCCGAAAATGCTATTATTTCTGCTGTTGAATCAGGATACCGTCTGATTGATACAGCCTCCGTATATAAAAACGAAGAAAATGTAGGACGGGGAATCGCCAGCTGTGGAATACCGCGAAATGAACTTTTTATTACTACAAAAGTATGGAATACCGCACAGCGTCTGGGAGACATTCAGGGTGCTTTTGAAAGAAGCCTGGACCGGCTCAAACTGGATTATGTTGATCTGTATCTGATCCACTGGCCGGTTCCGGGATGTTATCTCAGCACCTGGAAAGTACTGGAGGAAATCCAGAAATCCGGGCGGGCTCTTTCTATTGGTGTCAGTAATTTTGAAATCCGTCATCTGGAAGAGCTGGAAGCCAATTCCGGAATTATACCTGCAGTAAATCAGATTGAATGCCATCCGCTCTGCTATCCGAAAGAGCTGATTGATTATTGCCAGAATAAAGGAATTCAGGTACAGGCATATGCCCCGCTTGCCAGAGGCGCATATCTTGATAACGATGTAATGTGTGTACTTGGAACCAAATACGCCCATACTCCCGCTCAGATCGGTCTGCGCTGGGCTACTCAGAAAGGAATTTCCGTAATTCCCAAATCCGTACATCCTGACCGCATCAGAAGCAATGGCAATATTTTTGATTTCACAATCGAACAGGAAGACATGGATCTGATCGATACTCTGAATGAGAATTTTCACAGTTCACATATTCCCGAGGATTTAAGGGACATTGCATTCTGATAAAGAGTAGTTAAAAAATATTTTATCATGCAAATGCAAAAAGCAGATGTATTTATATAACATCTGCTTTTTGCATATTTATCATCTCTGTCTATAGAATTTCCCGTAAATGATGCATTTGAAAGTTTTTCGTAACCATTCAGCAGTCAGCTATCCCGCGAAGTACTGAACAGTCACAGTTTTTCTATAACATCTCAGTCATAGCAATTCCATAAATTACTGCAAACAATCCAGTCCATCAGAGAGTGAAGTCCTGCGTCAGATATCTTTGCCGTGCTTAGTTTACTGTCCGTCTTCCCATGGAAGCATCGGCGTCTCCACTTTCTTATCTCTTACCATAAGGTCGATCACCGCTTCCGCTGCACTTTTTCCTTCGAACAGGACTTTGTTTATTTCTGTGATGATCGGCATTTCCACATCATATTTCTCAGCCAGTTCTTTTGCTGCTTTTGCGGAATAGACGCCTTCCACGATCATTTTCACTTCAGCCATTGCCTGCTCCATGGTATATCCTTTTCCCATCAGATATCCGGCTTTCCGGTTACGACTGTGGACACTGGCACAGGTAACGATCAGATCTCCGATTCCGGACAGACCATAAAAGGTTTCCATACGTGCCCCCATTTTAACACCCAGACGTGAAATTTCTGCAATTCCTCTTGTGATCAGGGCTGCTTTGGTATTATCGCCGTATCCCAGACCATCTGCGGTTCCGGCCGCCAGTGCGATCACATTCTTTAACGCTGCGCCAAGCTCCACTCCCAGCATATCCGGCGTGGTATAAACTCTGAAAACAGGGCTCATAAAGATTCCCTGCAGATATTCTGCTGTCTCTCTCTGGTGAGAACTTACCACACAGGTAGTCGGAAGTCCTTTTCCAACCTCTTCTGCATGGCTTGGGCCGGAAAGCACAGACACATTTGCCTGTGGAAGTTCCTGTTCAATGATCTCGCTTAAAGTAAGAAGAGTTTTTTCCTCCACACCTTTGGCAACATTTACAATTTTCTGTCCGTTTTTTACAAAAGGCGCCATACGCTTGCAGGTACTTCTGGTATAAGGCGAAGGAACTGCCAGAATTGCCACATCTGTATCCCGCAGGCTTCTCTCAAGATCTATTGTGATATCAATCGGTTCAGGAATCTTTACTCCCGGAAGTTTGCTCACGTGTTCCCGCTTTTCTCTTAATGTTGTTATCTCCTCCCCAAGCGCCGACCAGAGAATCACCTCGTGTCCATTATTGTAAAGAAGGATAGACAGGGCAGTTCCCCAGCTTCCCGCACCAAGCACACTTATCTTTGCCATATAAATACCTCTTTTTATTTATTTTTTTTGCTTAAATAAATTTTACTTTCTGTCCCGTCAAGAAGCCGTTTTATGTTCTTTTTATGTCTGTAAAATGCCAGTACTGTCAAGAGTCCCATAACAATATAAAGCTCGATCATATGATAAGAATCCATATGATAAGAACCCATCTGTCCAAATACGATCATACTGATAAATGCAGCCAGATATGCACTTACCGAACACAGAGAAACATAGTGTGTCAGGAAAAACAGTCCGAAAAATACAATTGCACAGATCACAAAAATCCGCCAGTCAAAAGCAATCACAAGTCCTACAGATGCAGCTACGCCCTTCCCGCCCTTAAAATTAAGATAAAACGGAAAATTATGCCCCAGAATACACCCAGCTGCTGCATAAAGGCTCAGCAGCGGCAGGATATCTCCATAAGAATTTCCAAATATTGCTCTTACGATCAGGATGGCCGCAATACACTTCAGACAGTCACACAACAGATTCAATGCCCCGGCCTTTTTGCCAAGTGTACGCAGTACATTTGTAGAACCCAGATTTCCGCTTCCCTGTTTGCGGATATCAATATGATAAATCTTTCCTAAAATGTATGCGGTCTGAAAAAGTCCGCATGCATATCCAATTGCCATACAAATCAGGCGTTCCATGATTATTCTTTTTCACCTCGTTCACGAATAATGAATTTCAGTGATGTTCCCGCAAATCCAAAGGCATCCCTGATCTTGTTCTCCAGATATCTGGTATAAGAGAAATGCATCAGCTCTTTGTCATTTACAAAGATAACAAATGTAGGCGGTTTGACAGCCACCTGTGTCATATAGTAAATCTTCAGACGTTTTCCCTTGTCAGACGGAGGCTGCTGCATTGCCACTGCCTCAGAAAGGATTTCATTCAGGACACCTGTCTGGATTCGCAGTGTCTGGTTTTCGATAACCGCATCGATCGTTTCAAACATTCTGGAAATCCTGAGTCCTGTTTTTGCAGAAATAAATACCAGCTCCGCATATGGCATATATGCCAGAACCTCGCGGATTCTGTTTGTGTGCTTATAAATAGTCTTATCATTCTTTTCAATGGCATCCCATTTATTTACTGCAATGATAACACCCTTTCCTCTTTCGTGGGCAATCCCTGCGATCTTGGCATCCTGTTCTGTAACACCCTCTGATGCATCGATCATTACAATGACAATATCTGCACGTTCTACTGCAGTCACTGTACGGATCACACTGTATCTCTCAATCTCCTCTTTAACTTTTCCCTTACGGCGAAGTCCAGCAGTATCAATAAAGATATAATCCTTTCCCTGCCATTTTACTCTGGTATCTACCGCATCTCTTGTAGTTCCGGCAATATCAGAAACAATCACACGGTCTTCTCCCAGAAGTTTGTTTACCAGTGACGATTTTCCTACGTTTGGTTTTCCCACAATGGCAATTCTCGGGATTTCATCATCTTCTTCTGTATCTGCATCCTCAGGGAAATGTTTTGCCACTTCATCCAGCATATCACCCAGCCCCATACGGTTTGCCGCAGAAATCGGAATCGGTTCACCGATACCAAGGTTATAGAACTCATAAACATCCATCATAAATTTCTGGATACTGTCTACCTTATTCACAACAAGGACAACCGGTTTGCCGCTGCGTCGGAGCATATCTGCCACCTTCGCATCGGAATCCACCAGTCCCTGATGAACGTCTGTGATAAAGATGATAACATCTGCCGTATCAATGGCAATCTGTGCCTGCTCTCTCATCTGAGAAAGGATGATGTCACTGCTGTCCGGCTCAATACCGCCTGTATCGATCATGGTAAATGTCTTGTCCAGCCATGTCACATCTGCATAAATTCTGTCTCTTGTAACGCCGGGTGTATCTTTTACAATAGAAATCTTCTCACCTGCCAGCGCATTAAACAATGTGGATTTACCTACATTAGGCCTGCCCACTATCGCTACTACCGGTTTGCTCATATATCTGTCTCCTTCTTATCTTTTTATGGTCTGGTGCTTCGATCAGACAGTTTACCAGGTCAGCACCCGGTTCATCTACCACTACAACTTCCGTCTTAAGAGCCTGTCTGACATCTTCCACCGTCAGGTCATCCAGAAAAACATCCTCGCCACTTCTGAGCATATTGCATGGGATCAGTACTTTTTCTCCCAGATTTCTCTGCGCAAGCTGATCCATAAGATCAGTAGCTGTGATCAGACCGGAAACTGTGATCTTCTCTCCAAAGAAATTATTCTTTACTGCATATACTTCAGCCTGGACATTCGGAAATTTCTTCTGTACCAGTTTTATCATTTTACCTATATAAGGCGCTGCCAGCCGTCCTGTTGCAACAGTGGCATTTACCTCTCTGTCATCGCCTTCAAGCTGCTCAAGTCTCTCTTTTACCTCTGTTTCAAGCAGACGCATCATACCAACACCATTCTCCAGCTGAAGGTATCCGTCATATCTGCCCTCCTCAGGAAGTTCATATCCTGCAAGAATATACCATTCATCCGAAGCATGTACAAAATGAATACCATGCTTCTTCACCATGATCTTCTGCCACCGCTCTACCTGACTGATCAGATACCTTGCATCCTCTTTATCAAAAGATTCCAGTGGATACAGACCTTTTCGATACCTGGAAAGGCCTACAGGTACGATTGAAACACTCTGCAGTACAGGCGCATATTCCGACAGTTTTTCCAGACTGTATTCCAGTTCATCCCTGTCATTAATCCCCTTGCAGAGCACAATCTGCCCGTTCATGGTCACATCACCTTTATAAAGCCTGTCAACTTTTGCAAGGGCATCTCCGGCAAATCGATTATGGAGCATTTTACAGCGAAGCTTAGGATTCATAGTCTGAAACGATACATTAATCGGGGAAAGATGAAACTTGATAATACGATCCAGATCATAGTCACTCATATTGGTAAGGGTAACATAGTTTCCCTGCAGGAATGACAGTCTGGAATCGTCATCTTTAAAATATAAAGTTTCTCTCATACCGGGCGGCATCTGGTCTATAAAACAGAAAATACAGTGATTGGAACAGGAGCGGTACTCATCCATAAGACTGTTCTCAAACTCCACGCCAAGATCATCTTCATATTCCTTTTCTACTTCCAGTTCCCATTCCTCGCCATTCTTCTTTCGGATAAGGAGCGTAACAAATTCGTCATTCATCAGATAACGATAATCAAACACATCCTCTACCGGCTGGCCGTTAATGGAAAGCAGCGCATCTCCCGGTTCCAGTTCCAGTTCTTCTCCGATACTGTCCGGAAGAACTCTGGATATTATGTGTAAATTTTTTTTCATGAATTTTACTCCATTGGAATGTAACCGGAAATTGTGTGTGGGATAAACTTTTCCGGCACATTTTGTTTCTCGATCATTCAGGAGCCGCTGATTTATTTACTGTGCAGGCACAGTAACTTTCTGACATTTACTCCTGATATCATATGACAGTAATTCCGGGCAAAATATACCTGCGCCCAGAATCCACTATCTTTTATATCATAACAATTGTAAAAGAAAAAATCAATAAATTCCTTGACGTATTTTAGGGCAAATGTTATATATTATATTGAAATCTATTTTTTGAGTATAAAATCACTACTTAGGAGGAGTATTATGCCAAACATAGAATTGTTGGAAAAATCCATGCCGGTTGCACCTATCCGTATTGCAGCTCTTGGATGCAGAGAACTTGCAGAAGAAGTTGACAGAAAACTTGTTAAATTCCGTAAAGAGCTGGTTGAACGCAAACAGCTCAGTGTTA
Organism: Blautia sp. 1001283B150304_161114_C9; assembly: GCF_015668165.1. Classification (NCBI taxonomy): domain Bacteria; kingdom Bacillati; phylum Bacillota; class Clostridia; order Lachnospirales; family Lachnospiraceae; genus Blautia; species Blautia sp. 1001283B150304_161114_C9. The sequence goes on from NZ_JADPGO010000028.1 coordinate 33,593, forward strand.
TTCCTCAGGGATACAGCGAAGAATCATTTATTGTAGAATGTGAATGCCCCCGTTTCGGAACCGGTGAAGGTAAAGGTTATATTAAAGAATCCGTTCGTGGCACTGACCTTTATATTATGGTTGATGTGACCAATTACAGTGAATCTTATACTGTATGCGGACACGAGAACCATATGTCTCCTGACAACCATTTTCAGGATCTTAAACGAATTATTTCCGCTGCAACAGGCAAGGCACACCGTATCAATGTAATTATGCCGTTCCTTTATGAAGGCCGCCAGCACAGACGTACTAAAAGAGAATCTCTGGACTGTGCACTGGCACTGAAGGAATTAAGCGATATGGGAGTTTCCAATATCATTACCTTTGACGCCCATGATCCACGTGTCCAGAACTCTATTCCGCTGAATGGTTTTGATAACTTTTTCCCTACTTATCAGTTTTTAAAAGCTCTGATCAAGAGTGTGCCGGATCTTCGTGTTGACAATGACCATCTGATGATCATCAGCCCTGATGAAGGTGCCATGTCAAGAGCTGTATATTTCTCCAACATCCTTGGAGTAGATATGGGTATGTTCTACAAACGTCGTGATTACTCTACAATCGTCAATGGAAAGAATCCTATTGTTGCGCATGAATTCCTCGGAGATTCCGTAGAAGGCAAAGATGTTGTAGTTATCGATGACATGATTTCCTCCGGCGGAAGTATGCTGGATGTTGCCAAACAGTTAAAGGAACGCAACGCAAAGAGAGTATTTGTATGCACTACCTACGGTCTGTTCACAGACGGTCTGGATAAATTTGATGAATATTACGAGAAAGGCTGGCTTGACAGAGTGATTACAACCAACCTGAATTACCGCATTCCGGAACTTCTCGAAAGACCATATTATGTAGAAGCAAATATGAGCAAATATCTTGCGAGCATCATTGATATCATCAATCATGATGTTTCCGTTGAGAAGGTTCGTTCCAGCAACGAAAAGATCATGTCTCTTATGGAAAAAGTAAATTCCAGATAGTTTTTCCGGCAGATGAATACGAAAAGGGGGAGCTGTTAACCAGCCCCCCCTTTTTCGTATTGTACAGTTAATCTGCAAATTCAGGATTACTCACTTCGCACTGTTGTGCTTATAACAATTTCAGGTTTTATGAACGTATGCCAAGAAAAGCCCCAAGATTTCCCCTTTTTCCATGGGAAGCCCTGTGAGAAAAGAGAAACTCAGGATTACAGCAGGTACAGAGATTTGGCATGGAAATGTTTTCTTCCGGGATTCCCGCTTCCAGAAAAATAATCTTGTTTGCCATCCACAGATTTAACTGATATTTTCCGTTTTCTTTTCTGTAAAACAGCTTGTTCCGGTATTTCTTATCAAAAACCTTTTCAAATTCTTCAATCACATCTTCGCTGACTTCATAACACTCCTGACAGATAGACGGTCCGATGGCCACTTTCAGATCTTTCGGATTACTTCCATACTCTTCAGACATCTTTTCTATGGTAACTGCACCGATTTTCTGAACCGTACCTCTCCATCCCGAATGAGACAGTCCAATCGCGTGATTCGCCGGATCAGCAAAATACAGTGGAACGCAATCCGCATAAAAGGTTGCGAGAACCAGCCCCGGAACATTTGTGATCATTCCATCTGTATCTGTATAATCACGCGGGATCACAATTCCCTTTCCGCGGTCTTTCTCTGTTACTTTCCGCACATTGTTGGTATGAGTCTGATCAGATGTAACGATGCTGTTCATATCAAATCCCATAGCATCAGAAATCCTTCTGTAATTTTCTTTCACGCAGGACTCCTCATCGCCTCTTGTAAAACTCAGGTTCATAGAACTGTAGATTCCTCTGCTCGCTCCGCCAAAGCGGGTGCTGAATCCATGAACAAGCCAGTTCATTTCTTCATATGCGGGATATGTAAGAAATGTAACATCTTTATTGTTTTTTACATTCATCTTTGGAATCTGTTCACTATTCCATTTTATCTTCATATTTCATTATTCCCTTCCTGCTGTATGGCAGATTATTCATCAAAGCAGTTTCTATAATTATTAGAGGATTGCAATATATTCAAACGCATTCTTAACCCAGTGTATTTCATCCCCGTCAATTCCTGCCACATCGAAACGGCATGGGATATCCACATTGTGATATTCCACTGTAAGAAAATACCTTGCCACCTTACATATGGTTTTCTGTTTAGCAGGATTTACTGCAGCCAGCGAATAACCGGAACTATTGTCTTTCCTGTATTTTACCTCAACAAAAACAAGATATTCTCCATCTCTGGCAATCAGATCGATTTCTCCAAATCTGCATCTGTAATTATATCTCAGAATAAATAATCCCTGCTGTTTCAGATAATCAGCAGCTTTTCGTTCGTAACAGCTTCCGGTAGACCGGGTATTTTTATGCAAATTCTTCCATCCATTTCTTTTTATATTATATGTAGGCATCTTTTGTTGTTACTGTGCATCACTCAGTGTATTGCTGTGTACTGAAGGATAGTAACCCTTTTGCGACTGTTTATATGAAATGTGTAATAAAGGTCTTTCTGTGGATCGGGGTTTCTCCGTATTTTTTCAGTGCCGCAATATGATCGGCAGAACCATATCCCTTATTTGATGCAAAGCCATATTCCGGGAACACTTTATCATATTCTTCCATCATTCTGTCCCTTGTCACTTTTGCAACAATACTTGCTGCTGCAATGGAAACACTCTTTGCATCTCCCTTAATAATGGGAACCTGCGGAATGGTGATCTGAGGAATCGTGACTGCATCATTGAGAAGAAGCTGAGGAACCACTTCCAGTTTACTTACCGCCTCCCGCATTGCCTCATAAGTAGCCTGAAGGATATTGATCTCATCAATACGCTCCGGGCTGCGCATACCGATTCCTACTGAAACCGCTTCCCTCATAATCACATCATACAGTTCTTCTCTTTTGGAAGCACTGAGTTTCTTGGAATCGTTCAGATAAAGGATCCGGCTGTCCTGTGGCAGAATTACTGCACATGCCACAACCGGGCCTGCAAGGGGGCCTCTTCCCACTTCATCAATTCCGCATAAATAACCAAGATGTTCATATTTATGCTCATATACCTTCATATTTTCAATACGCTGCTTCTCCGCTTCCAGAGCTGCTTCCTTTTTGCGGCACTGTGCGATCAGCTTTTGCACACCACTTCTTGTATCTTCTTTATAAATTTCATATAAAGCCGGGTAGCTGCTCATATCTGCTGCAGCAAACTCGGCTTTAATCTCAGTTATTGTTTTCATAATGGCGCCCACTCCAATGTGATCCGCCCCATTTTTCCGGAACGGAAATCATCAAACAGTATCAGCGAAGCTTTGGCATAATCCAGCTCTTCCTGCTTTTTCAGACACCCTCTGGCTCTGGCAATCGCCTCCAGAACTTCCACAGAAGTTCCCTCCTCTGTGATCTGATATCTCTCTGCCAGAATCCCTTTATAATTTTCGCGCAGATAATCGATCAGCCAGAGTGCCAGTTCCTCCATATTCAGAATGTCATCTTTGATAGAACCTACACATGCCAGACGGATTCCCACCTGCTGGTCTTCAAATTTCGGCCACAAAATACCAGGAGTGTCCAAAAGTTCTACTCCCTTATTCAGACGGATCCACTGTTTTCCTTTCGTAACTCCCGGCTTGTTTCCGGTCTTTGCACAGGCCCGTCCTGCAAAGGTATTGATAAATGTAGATTTTCCTACATTCGGGATTCCCACTACCATAGCGCGGATCGGACGGTTTTTAATACCGCGGCGTCTGTCTCTTTCTATCTTTTCCTTACATGCTTCCTGAATCACATTATTGATTGCTTTCATTCCAGAACCATTTCTGGAATCTACTTTTACAACATAAAATCCCTTTGCCTGAAAATAAGTTTTCCAGGCTTCATTCTGGCGCTCGTCAGCCAGATCTGATTTATTAAGAAGAATCAGTCTGGATTTATTTTTTCCCAGTTCATCGATATCCGGGTTTCTGCTCGAAAGAGGTACGCGGGCATCCACAAGTTCAATGATCAGATCGATCAGCTTAATGTCCTCCTGCATCTGTCTCTTTGCCTTGGTCATATGACCAGGGTACCACTGTACGTTCATATACACCTAACCTTTCAAAAATCCAAATTTATCTTTCGGGGAAATGACAAACCATACCTTTCCCACAATATATTTCTTATTGATATTTCCGATATCACCATACCGGCTGTCCTCACTGTTATTTCTGTTATCGCCAAGTACAAAATACTCACCGCTTTCCAGAGACACTCCATCGGATGCCAATCCCGCATTACTGATTTCAGGAAAATTCTTATTTTCATTATATACTTCTCCGTTGATCAATACTGCTCCGTTGGATATCTGTACAGTCTCACCGGGCAGACCGATCACGCGGCCGATATGCAGAGCCGCATCATCACTTCCACTGGTTTTATATACAATGATATCTCCCCGTTCAGGTGAGGATACTTTATAAACAGCCCTGTTTACAAAAAAGCGTTCTCCAACCTGCAGTGTGGGCTCCATGGCACTCTCCTGTACAGTCACTGATTGAAACAGCGCAATTCCCGCCAGAATGCCAAAAATGAGCACTACCGCTATCTGAAATATCCAGTTAAGGATTCCCCGGACTTTTTTATCTTCAAGTTTTGTTTCCAGCATATCTCTGGTCTCTTTCAGTGCCGGACTATCTTTCCATTTTCTGATATTCATCCAAATCTCCTGACAGATGGAAAAAGAGGGACAATACACAAGTTATTGTCCCTTCTTCTGCTAATTCATGAAATTATTTAACAAGCTCTTTAACCTTAGCTGCTTTACCTACACGATCTCTTAAGTAGTTCAGTTTCGCACGACGTACTTTACCACGACGGATAACTTCTACTTTTACTACATGTGGGGAATGAAGCGGCCATGTTTTCTCAACGCCTACTCCGTTAGAGCTCTTTCTTACAGTAAATGTAGCTCTGTTGCTTCCGCCCTGTTTCTTGAGAACTGTTCCTTCAAAAACCTGAACACGTTCACGGTTTCCTTCTTTGATCAGTGCGTGTACTCTTACAGTATCACCTGTGTTGAATGCCGGTACTTCAGCTTTTAACTGAGCTGCTTCGATGTTTTTGATAATTTCGTTCATTGTATTTTTCTCCTATTCTTATATGGATGTTCTTAATACATATCCTGTAACAGAGGACCATCTTTTTTCACAACAGTTGTGATTATACTATATAGCCTGATGTATTGCAATACTTTTTGCAAATTTTTTACCAGCAGATTACTTCACATCCTGTTTCCGTAACCAGAACAGTTACTTCCCACTGGGCTGAAGGAAGTCCGTCCTCTGTACGAACTGTCCACTCGTCAATCTCATCCGTATAAATTTCATCGCTTCCCATATTTACCATCGGCTCTATGGTAAACATCATACCCGGAACCATCAGGACACCTGTATTCTCTTCAGAAACAAAGCTTACCCATGGATCTTCATGGAACTCAACTCCCACACCATGTCCACCGATTTCTCTGACTACAGAATATCCGTTTTCTACTGCATGTTTATGAACTGCACTTCCCATATTTCCAATCGGAGTCCATGGTTTCACCTGAGAAATACCAATCTCAACACATTCTTTTGTGACCTTGACAAGTTTTTCTTTCTCCGGACTCACTTTACCGATGCAGAACATTCTGGACGAGTCAGAATAATAACCATTATATATTGTAGATACATCAACATTGATAATATCTCCCTCTTTCAGAATCTGCTCTTCATCCGGGATTCCATGGCATACCACTTCATTTACAGAAGTACACACGCTCTTTGGAAATCCTTCGTAATTTAACGGTGCCGGGATTCCCCCATGCCGTACAGTCTCTTCATGTACCCATCTGTCAATCTCTTCAGTGGATACACCTGGTTTAATATGCTCTTCCACATAATCAAGAACTGCGATATTGATTTTGCAGCTTTCTTTTATTTTCGCGATCTGTTCGGGTGTTTTGATCAGATCATGATCGATCACTGCATATCCTTTCTGCTTCATTATTTCCATTTTTTCATCAAATGCCTCATGGCATTTTTTATATTTTTTTCCGCTTCCACACCAGCATGGATCGTTTCTTCCAATTTTCAAAGACATGATAATTCCTCTTTCTTTTTTCTTATGTAGGGTACAGCGCATCATCACCATTACAGGAAACTGTGTACTGTTTTATCATACCACATTTTCTCTCGGAAATGTGAACTGTTATTGGTAAAATTACTCGTTATCTTTCGTGAATTGTAAGAAAAAGCATCTGCATCAAAGCATTTTTCAAACACACTCCGGAATTGAAAAATCCGGCAGTTTAATTGCTGCCGGATTTTTCAGAATCAGAAGTCTTATCTGTATTCATAATCTGATTAAGCTCATTTATCATCTCATCATCTTTCAGACGAAACTTTACTTCCACTCGTCTGGATGCATCCTTATCTACATTCCCATCGGAATCCAGAACCGGATTGGCTGAACCATGACCATTTACGGTCAGATAATTCTGAAGTTCTGAAATCTCATCAGAACTCAGGAAGTTCTCCCTGATTTCCGTCAGATACTGTGCAACTGCGAGAGAACGTTTCTGAGAAAGCTCCAGATTGTAATCATAGTCTCCGTCTGTGTCTGTATAACCGTCAATGATGATCTCAGCCAGATACTTCTTATAATCTTTCTGAAGAAGCACTTTACAGTAGATCGGAAGGATATCTGCAAGTTCCTGTTTGCCCTCATCTGTCAGTTCTGACTTATCATAGTCAAATAATACATTTGCATTGAGGGTAAGAGCACCTGTCTGAGCATCAATATCAACACTTACATTGTTTTTGGAAAACTCCTTCTGCAATGCTTCAATAACATCTGCCTTGACACCGATGATATTATCAATTTTCTTTTGCTGTGTGGCAAGAAGAGATGTTTTTTCATCAAGGCTGGCCTGCTGTTCCTTTAACTGTGCTGCCAGTTCTGCAAGAAGCTTTTTCTGCTTGTCAAGCTGTTCATCCTGGGAACTCAGCTTGCTGTTTTTCTCGTCCAGCTCACTCTGCTGTGCCAGAATTTCCGCTGTATACTGCTCCTGAAGAGCTATCTTGTCATCTCTCTCCTTAATACTCTCGTTATAACTTTTCTGAGCCTGAAAAAGAGTCACACACATAATCAGTATAAAAAGGAGCAGCACACCGGCCATCATATCAGAATAAGACCGCCAGACATTAAATCCGCCCTCTTCTGATTTCTTTCTTTTGCGCATATTTCTCTCCTTTTCTTATTTGAATAAGCTGAATTTACCTTTCTGGTTTTTGGAAATATTCTTCATATTTTTGTTCATCTCCTCCAGAAGTGCTTCCTGACGCTCGCTCTGTTCCTCCAGAAGTTTGCGTACTTCCTCCACAGATTCTTTCTGTGCCGCACTCTGAGCTGATTTTCCGCCTGAGAGATAAATATTGTTGTCTTCTTTCTGAACAGAAATATCTGCAAAGAGTCTGCGTACCTCTTCCATTGTCTCGTAAGTCATCTTCTGATAAGATACAAAGTCTTTCATCTTTACATCCAACTGTTCTACCAGTTTACGGTTAGCCTCAAGCACATCTTTTCCTGCCTGATTTGCAGCCGAAACCTTTTCCATTCCCTGCGCGGCAGCTTCCACATATTTCTGCATTGTCTGATTGCAGGCAACCCAGAATTTGGCAGAAGATTTCTCGGATTCATGCAGATAATCCGCAATGCGCTGATAATCCTGCTGCTGAAGCTTCTGGATTTCCTGATTATCCTGTGTGATTCTTGTTGCCGTAGACATATAACGGCCCTGAACCTGTCCCAGTTCATTTACAAGGTCTTTCATAGCTTCGCTCTGTTTTGCATATGAGGTATTCAGCTGATTACTCATCGTCTGATAGAGCCTTGTAGTATAATCAATATTTTCTTTCTGCGCTTCCTTCAGCTGTACAAGAGCTTCATTGAAATCTGTGAACTGCATTTTAAATGAACCGTTCATCTCCCGCAAAAAAGTACGCAGGATATCCTGAACCACATCCTCCTGACATTTTGTTACAGATTCTGTCAGAATCTCCAGAGATTCTGTCATCTTCTGGAAAGTAGGATTGATTGCTTTCTCAAAACTCTCTGCCATCTGTGAGGTAAGCTGCTCTGCCATCTGTTTCATGGCTTTTGTCTGAACCTTCTGACTTGCAAGCATCAGGTTTCTTGACTCGCTCTCAGCCGCCGGAAGTACATAAAGATGAAATCTCTCCAGAAATCCCTGAAGCTTCGCATCCATTCCCGAATAAACGCTTTTCATTCCGGAACTGTAGATCAGTGCAAATGCAATTCCATAGATAGAAGTAAGGAATGCTACTTTGATACCATCTACCAGGGCAGATACAGAGGTAGTCATTGTCTCATAGCTGGATGGCTCAAAACTCTTAAGCCCCCATACCAGACCAATAAAAGTACCAAGAATACCAAGGCTGGTAAAAATATCCGGTGCCATTTCCAGAATCTTCTTATGTACATGAAGATCAATCTCGTCCTCATTTATGTAATCTTCAACATCTCCGATTCCTTCCTGGTTTTTCTCCATGGCATCTACAAAGCTGTCCATTCTGTCATCCAGATATTTATGTTCAAACATCCCCTTCAGGCAGGAAAGATCTTCGCTTTTGGCTTTTCCGGGTATTTTGAATATACTGGAAAGCTCCTGCGTTCCTCTTGCAAGAGCCTCTCCAATGCTGTCTACCCGAAACATACCGCCAAACAGTCCGGCCAGATAGATCACAGCCATAACAGCGAGGAATGCAAAGTTATAAATCATCGTGCCTGATGAACCATTCCCGGTCAGCAGCGTCATGGCAACACATCCGCCAAGCACCACCAGAAAAAGAACCGTATTCATAATTTTTTTGCCCATAATACACCTCCTGTGATTATTTGCAGATTCTGCACAAAATTACAGACAATTTCCTTTTTCGTATATCATATCACAACGTCATATCTGTCACAAGTAAAAATATAGTTACTGTTCACAGTAACATAGCCAAAATTCATTCCAGATCGCCTGCGGCAATGGAATTTTGGCTTGTATGTCTCGGGATAGTGGTGTGTAAACAATAACAAAATATATTAAAAGTCCGGCAGAAAAGCTGTACTCAAAGCACAGTTTTCCACCGGATTATTTTACAGAATTGTTATATTTCAGAATAAACTTTATCTTCTTCCAGAAATCTGGCTTTTCCATCTTTTACTTCAAGCAGATTGATACTGCAGTTTGGAGGCACACATCCATGCCAGAAATGTTCCGGATCCTGATAGACATTCTGAAGCAGTGCACGAACTGCACATCCATGAGAAGAAACAAGAATTGTTTTGTCTGCCAGAGCAGGATCTGTCGTTTTCTCCACCCAGAATTCTCTGGTGCGTTTCAGGATATCAGAAATGTTTTCGCCGTTTTGAGGACGTTCAAATTTCTGTGGCTCTTCAAAGAAAATTTCCATTTCATGGCTGATGATCTTCCCTTGTTCATCCTTAAACCGGCTTCCTTCAAGAACTCCGAAATCAATTTCCTGGATTCTTTTATCCTCAATAACAGGAATCTGCCTGTTTCCCAGCACATAATGTGCTGTCTGTCTCGCTCTTGCCAGAGGACTGGTAAAACAGATATCAAACGGAACATCTTTTAATGCTTCTCCTGTTCTTTTCGCCAGTTCAATCCCTTCCGGTGCAAGGGGAATATCCATTGCCCCCTGCACTTTTTTCAGTTTATTCCACTGAGTTATCCCATGTCTTAATACATAAATCAGCATTAACTTCTCAACTCGATTCCAAGGTCTGTCAGACCATTCAGGATTTTCTTCATTGCAGCTGTAATCTCGCTCTCTTCCAGAGTCTTGTCATGGTGACGGAATACCAGAGAATAAGCCATGGATTTATATCCTCCTTTAATCTGGTTTCCTTCATAAATGTCAAATAACTGACAACTCTCCAGGATCTTTCCGCCTCTCTGAGTCAGAATATGTTCAATCTGTCCTGCAAGAACGGTTTTCGGAACGACCATACTTAAATCGCGGGTTACTGCAGGATATTTTGCAATTCCTGTGTATTTATGGTTGAAACTTGCAAATTCAAGAACCGTAAGGATATCAATCACTGCCACATAAGCCTTATCACCGATTCCATAAGTATCTGCAACCAGAGGATGAACCTCTCCCAGATAGCCCACAACCTTACCATCATAAACCATATTTGCCTGTCTTCCGGGATGAAGGTAAGTTTTTCCGCTGTTTGGATCATAATCTACTTTATCTCTCATTCCTACTTTCTCAAAGAACTCTTCACATACACCTTTCATGTCAAAGAAATCGCCGTTTCCATACATACCAAGTGTAAAGTGCATACGCTCATCCGGAAGTTCTGTAAGAGGAAGTGCTTTCGGACGATATACATTACCAAGTTCATAGAGACGTACATCTTTATTTCTTCTGTTATAGTTCGTAGCCAGAGAACTGAGCATACCGTTTAAAGTAGTTGTTCTCATGACACTGTAATCTTCTCCCAGAGGATTGCTGATCACGATTCCCTGACGGAGCTTACTGTCAGCCGGAAGTCTTAATTTGTCAAATACCTTCGGACTTTCGAAAGAATAGGTCATTCCTTCAGAGAAACCACAATATTCCGCAATATCACGTGCCACTGCTTCAATACGAAGTTTAAACGGAAGCTTACCTGTTGTAGCTTCACCTGTAGGCAGAGTAGTCGGAATCTTATCATATCCGAAAAATCTTGCAACTTCTTCTGCAACATCAGCTACATAATGGATATCCTGACGGAAAGTAGGAGCTACGATCTCATTTGTTTTTTCGTCATAGGTCAGTTCTACTTTTGCCAGATAAGCAAGCATTTCTTCCGGTGTCAGGTCAGTTCCAAGAAGAGCATTAATCTTCTCCGGTTTGAAAGGAACTCTGGATGGTTCTCTTACTTCATTGCAGATATCTACCATTCCACCTACGACTTCACCTGCCCCAAGTTCCTCCATCAGCTGGCATGCTCTGTCGATAGCTGCCTGCGCATTGTTCGGGTCAAGACCTTTTTCGAATTTACCGGAAGCATCTGTTCTCAGACCGATTCTCTTGGAAGAAAGGCGGATATTTGTTCCATCAAAACATGCAGCCTCGAAAAGAACAGTTTTTACATCGTCTGTGATCATAGAATTCTCTCCACCCATGATACCGGCAATACCAACTGCTTTCTCACCGTCACAAATCATCAGTACCTGATCATCCATGGTACGTTCCTGTCCATCCAGCGTTACAAATTTCTCATCATTCTCTGCACGACGTACAACGATTTCTTTTCCTGCAATCCTGTCCAGATCATATGCGTGCATTGGCTGACCAAATTCTTCCATTACATAGTTTGTAATATCTACCAGATTATTGATCGGACGGATTCCATTGGAAGCCAGACATCTCTGCATCCATTTCGGAGATGGTCCGATCTTAACATTCTTTACGACTCTTGCGCAGTAACGTGGACAAAGTTTCGGATCTTCTACTGTTACTTTTACATAGTCAGAAGCTTTTTCATCATTTCCCTTACACTCTACAACAGGAGGACAGAATTTCTCATTAAACGTAGCTGCCGCTTCTCTTGCAATTCCCAGTACGCCGTAGCAGTCAACACGATTGGATGTGATTTCATATTCAAAGACAACATCATCCAGGCCCAGTGCCTTGATCGCACTCTCGCCTACAACAGCGTCTTCAGGGAAAATATAGATTCCGTATTCCGGTGCTTCCGGATACATTTCTCTTGTGCTTCCCAGCTCTTCGATGGAACACATCATACCATAGGAATCGATTCCGCGAAGTTTTCCTTTTTTGATTTCAATTCCACCCGGTGTTTTCTTTCCGTCATGTCCACCGGCAACACGTCCGCCGTCAAGAACAACAGGAACCTTATCTCCCTCTTTTACATTAGGAGCGCCTGTAACAATCTGTACAGTCTCTGTTCCGATATTCACCTGGCAGATGATCAGTTTATCTGCATCCGGATGTTTCTCAATTTTTTCAATCTGACCGATCACGATCTTATCCAGATCTGCGTCCAGTTTTTCAAAGCCTTCCACTTTTGTTCCTGTCAGTGTCATGGCATCTGTATATTCCTGTGCTGTCACATCAAGATCCGGCACATACATTTTAATCCAAGATAATGAAGTATTCATTTTGTTAATCCTCTTTCTATATTATAGCTCAGACTTATAGCAGCTTTCCCGGACAGAAATTTCCTCTTGGCTGCATAGCTCTGTTGTTTCAGACAGTCATTTCATCAGAACTGTTTCAGGAAACGGATATCATTCTCATAGAGCAGTCTCATGTCATCAATCTCATATTTCAGAAGTGCAATACGTTCAAGACCTACGCCAAATGCGAATCCTGTGTATTCTTCCGGATCAATTCCGCACATGCTTAATACATTCGGATGAACCATACCGCAGCCAAGGATTTCAATCCAGCCGGAACCTTTACAGAAACGGCAGCCTTTACCACCACACTTGAAACAGGATACATCCACCTCTGCGCTTGGCTCTGTGAACGGGAAGTGATGTGGTCTGAACTTAGTTTTTGTCTCAGGTCCGAATAATTCCTGTGCAAACTCCTGCAAAGTTCCCTTAAGATCTGCAAAAGTGATGTTCTTGTCAATAACAAGACCTTCGATCTGATGGAAAGAAGGAGAATGTGTTGCATCTACTTCATCTGAACGGAATACACGACCAGGTGCGATCATACGGATCGGCAGCTTTCCTTTCTCCATAGTACGTGCCTGAACCGGTGAAGTCTGGGAACGAAGAAGGATAGAATCGTTGATAAAGAAAGTATCCTGTTCATCACGTGCCGGATGATTTTCCGGAATATTCAGTTTAGTAAAGTTGTAATCCGCATACTCTACCTCCGGTCCCTCTACTACTTCATAACCCATACCAATAAAGATACGCTCTACTTCTTCCAGGGCAATGGTGTTCGGGTGACGGTGACCGATTTTAGCTTTCTTTGCAGGTAAAGTCACATCAATCACTTCCTGTTTCATCTTCTCTTCACGTGCTGCTTCTTCCAGTTTCTGTTTAGATTCATCAAGAAGTGCTTCTATCTTGCTTCTTGTTTCGTTTACAAGCTGTCCAACCTTCGGGCGCTCTTCCGGTGCAACATCTTTCATACTCTTTAAAATTGCAGTCAATTCACCTTTTTTACCAAGGTATGCCACACGTACTTCGTTCAGTTTTTCCAGACCTTCGGATTCACTGATCCGTTTTCCGGCTGCTTCAGCCAGTTCCTGAAGTCTTTCTTTCATATCCATGTTCTCTTTCTCCTTTATGTCATAATGTCAGAGAAGAAAAATCGTTACTGAGAACAGAATGAACAGTAACGTAAAATCTGACTCTGACTTGATAGCCACAAATCGCTCCGTTGCAAAAGCAGTTCTCGCAATTCATGTTATAATAGCAGAATTGGCAAACAAAAAACTCCGTCCCACTAAAGGGACGGAGTAAAATATCCGCGGTACCACCCTGCTTCCTGCATTTTCTACAGGCTCTCGGTCTGCTTAACGCGCAGTAACGTCATTTCCTACTCAGTAAATACTGTCATTCAGAAATGCGGCTCCGGTGGGAAATTCAGGAAATATCTGAACCTGAGGCAGCTTCCAGCCGATGGCTTCCTCTCTCTGACGGAAAATAAATCCCTGTAAACACCTTCTAAGCTTTTCATGATTATCAACACTAGTAATCATGCCACAGACGTCAAAATCTGTCAAGTACCATTTACATTATTTATTTTTAAGATATTCATCGATACCTTTGGCACCAGCTTTACCTGCACCCATGGCAAGGATAACAGTAGCTGCACCTGTAACAGCATCACCGCCGGCATATACACCATCTTTAGATGTCTTACCTGTTTCTTCTTCAGCAATGATACATCTTCTCTTATTGACTTCAAGACCTTTTGTTGTAGAAGAAATAAGAGGGTTCGGGGAAGTACCAAGAGACATGATAACTGTATCTACATCCATGTCATATTCAGATCCCGGAATTTCAACCGGACGACGTCTTCCGGAAGCATCCGGCTCACCAAGTTCCATCTTGACAACCTTCATACCTTTTACATGACCGTTCTCATCTACAAGGATTTCCTTCGGGTTAGTAAGAAGATCAAAGATGATTCCCTCTTCTTTTGCGTGATGAACTTCCTCTGCTCGTGCAGGAAGCTCTGCTTCACTTCTTCTGTATACGATATGTACTTCAGCACCAAGTCTTAAAGCTGTTCTGGCAGCATCCATAGCAACATTACCACCGCCTACGACTGCTACTTTCTTTCCTGCTGCGATCGGTGTATCATAAGAATCATCAAAAGCTTTCATCAGGTTGCTTCTTGTAAGATATTCGTTGGCAGAGAATACACCGCTTGCATTCTCACCCGGGATACCCATGAACATTGGAAGTCCGGCACCTGATCCGATAAATACAGCTTCAAATCCTTCGTCCTCGATCAGCTGATCGATTGTTGTGGATTTACCGATAACAACATTAGTCTCGAATTTAACACCTAATTCTTTAACTTTTTCAATTTCTTTCTTAACAACTTTCTGTTTCGGGAGACGGAACTCCGGAATACCGTAAACAAGAACACCGCCAAGTTCATGAAGAGCTTCAAATACAGTTACATCATAACCAGCTTTTGCAAGATCACCTGCACAGGTAAGTCCGGAAGGACCGGAACCGATCACTGCAACTTTATGTCCGTTCTTAACTTCTGCTCCAACAGGTTTGATATCATGTTCCAGAGCATAGTCAGCAACAAATCTCTCCAGCTTACCGATAGAAACAGCTTCACCTTTGACTCCGCGGATACATTTACCCTCACACTGGGATTCCTGAGGACATACACGTCCACAGATAGCCGGAAGTGCGGAGGATAATCCGATCACTTTGTATGCTTCTTCGATCTTTCCCTCTTTAATCTCTTCAATAAATCCAGGAATATTAATGGATACAGGACAGCCTTCCACACATTTCGGTTTCTTACAGCCTAAGCATCTCTGTGCTTCTTCCATTGCTTCTTCCTGATTGTATCCAAGACAAACTTCTTCAAAGTTTGTTGCACGCACCTTTGGATCCTGTTCTCTTACAGGAACTTTCTTTAACATCTTTGCATCTGCCATTACTTGTCACCTCCACAATGTCCACATCCGCCATGATGGGTATCACCTTCCTGAAGTTTCAGTAATGCACGTCCCTCTTCAGTCTTATACATCTGGCTTCTCTTCATAGCCTGGTCGAAATCAACGAGATGTCCGTCGAATTCCGGTCCGTCTACACATGCAAACTTAATCTCATCGCCAACCTGAAGACGACATGCGCCACACATACCTGTTCCGTCAACCATGATCGGGTTCATGCTGACAATTGTATGAATGCCAAGCTTCTTGGTAAGAAGACAGACAAATTTCATCATGATCATCGGTCCGATCGCTACACAGACATCGTAATGTTTGCCTTCGTTTGTTACCAGATCCTCAAGAGTCTTAGTAACCATACCTGCACGGCCATAGGAACCGTCATCTGTAGTAACATAAAGATTGGAAACTTCTCCCAGTTCTTTCTCAAGGATAACCATATCCTTAGTTTTTGCACCAAGAATAACATCTGCTGTGATTCCATGTTCATGGAGCCATTTTACCTGTGGGTAAACAGGGGCTGTACCAACACCGCCGGCAACAAATACCATTTTCTTTTTCTTTAATTCTTCGATATCTTCCTCAACAAATTCAGAAGGACATCCAAGAGGTCCTACGAAATCGCGGAATGCATCTCCTGCTTTTAATTCTGCCATCTTGATGGTAGATACACCAATCTCCTGGAATACGATTGTGACCGTACCTTCTTCACGATCATAATCACAGATAGTAAGAGGGATTCTCTCACCCTTCTCATCTAACTTAACGATAATAAATTGTCCTGGCTGACAATGGCTTGCAACACGCGGTGCGTGTACAACCATAAGATGGATCTTAGCTGCCAGTGTTTCAGCTTTTAAAATCTTATACATGGTTTTCCTCCTCGCAAATAATAAACCTCTATTAATAATACGCCAAAATCTGACATATGGCAAGGGCTGATTTGTAGCATATATAAGATTTTTTTGTTACTGGTTACTGTTCAGAGGTTAGCTGGACATGAGAAAACCGATGGTGTAGACTAATAACAGTCAAAGCCATCGGTTTTCTT
>NZ_JADPGO010000029.1:0-49105 GCF_015668165.1 Blautia sp. 1001283B150304_161114_C9
AAAGATTTTAATAACGATTCTCTTCGCAAAATCAAGTCCGACAAAGCTGATTCTGTCAAGATTGCCCGCTACGCTCTTGACAAATGGCAAAGTCTTGAACCGTATAGTATTACAGATGAATTACGCGCTCAGCTAAAGGTCATGAATCGTCAGTTCCATTTCTATGTGAAACAAAAAACGGCTATGAAAAATAATCTTATTGGCCTCATTGACCAGACCTATCCAAATGCAAATACTTATTTCAATAGTCCCACCCGCAGTGATGGTTCCCAGAAATGGGTTGATTTTGTCTCTACATACTGGCATGTAGATTGCATTCGTAAAATGTCTCTAAACGCTTTTGTTGAACATTATCAGAACTGGTGCAAGCGCAAAAAATATGCCTTCAATAAATCAAAAGCGGAAGAAATTTACACCAAAACAAAGGAACTTGTTCCAGTATTTCCTAAGAATGAAATAACCAAACATATCATCAGACAAGCTATCGATCAGCTCAACAGTACTTCCGTTACTGTCGAAACAATACGCACTCTCATGAACGAGACTGCCTCAAAGCTTCCTGAATACTCAATTGTCATGCAGTTTAAAGGGATTGGTCCATCTCTCGGTCCACAGCTTATGGCTGAGATCGGTGATGTAACCAGATTCACGCATAAAGGAGCCCTTACTGCATTCGCCGGAGTTGATCCTGGGGTAAACGAATCTGGTTCCTATGCACAAAAAAGCGTCCCAACATCCAAACGTGGATCTTCAAATTTAAGAAAGACTCTTTTTCAAGTAATGGATGTTCTTATCAAAACCATGCCTCAGGATGATCCTGTATATCAATTCATGGACAGAAAACGCACCCAGGGTAAGCCTTACTATGTTTATATGACTGCAGGTGCTAATAAATTTCTCAGAATATACTATGGACGAGTGAAAGAATATCTTTCTGTTCTTCCTGATCCAAGCTAATTCAAAACTTTTACTTTCAGACCAGCACTGGTTGTGGTGGCCTTATTTTAATGCCTAATTTTTAACCTGTAAAGTTTTTTAACCTTCTTCAATTTTAGTATTGACTTTTTATTTGCAGGCTAAAGTAACGAGAATGCGACGCGCAATTATTCAAGCAGACGTTTTAACTCGGGATATTCCTGCAGTAAAGATTTTATATATGTTGCATTGTTAAGATATTTTTTTTCATAATAATCATATTGTTCTTTTGGCGTACTTCCTTTTAGATTTCCAAAATTTTTCTGCCGATGTACATCTAAGATTAATATTTTAAGAAACATAGTTCGATTTTTCCTGCATAAATAATCCAATTTCAGCAACACACTATAGTTCCATATACAATAAAAGACAATTTCTCTTCTATACTTTCCGTATCTATTATCTCTATTTCATCTAATTCTTTTTCCACATTTCCTATTATTTTATCATTCATTTCGTTCATAACCGTCACTCTCCCATTATGTATTATCGCTAATTATTATTTCTACTTCAAAAAAATCTTTATCATATTTAAAATCTATTTCACCATTATACTTTCTTACAATTTGTTTGACACTTTCAATCCCCCATCCGTGCTCATCTTTCTCTTTTTTACTTGTATAAAATTTAGTGTTTTTTTCATAAGGTTTATATATGCTTGTATTCTTTACTTTAAAAATAAACATATCATTAATATTTCGAAAAATACACGTAATTTTACCTTTTCCCTCTTCACACTTTTCAGCAGCTTCTATTGCATTATCCAAAAGATTTCCTAGGAGTACAACGAAATCTATGTCTTTCATCGGAATTTTTTCTATTTTTGAATCTACTTTAAAAAAAATATTCTTTTCTTCCATTTTTCGCACTTTTATATTCAACATAAAATTTATTTCTGGAATTCCTGTCCACGCTACTCCACTATATCTAATGCTTTCTCTCTTGTAATGATTCAAAAAAGTGATACATGAATCCAGTTCTCCATTTTCCAGGCATTCTTTTATATATAAAAGCAAATGTTTTTCATCGTGCACCAAACACCGATACCGGTCATATGACATTCTCAATTCTTCATATTCTTCTTCCATTAATTTGCATCTCATATCTAAAATCTGATTTCTCATTTCTAGGGTCTTTTTTTGAAACTTAACATATACACCAATCAATGCTATATTACTAACTACTAATAAACATGCGGTCATTACAAAATTTTCCTTTTTAATCGTACCAAATTTGTATATGATGCTAACTATTAATAAAACATACTCTAACAATCCAATAATAAAAAGTTCCTTCAGACGTGTACGCAATATTCCTTTTATACTGTTTACTGACAAAATAAATTTAATTATCCAAAATATGAATAAACAGCCTAAAATCCAAAATATAACTTCCTGATATGTATGTCCTCTCGGATATGAATAAAAATCATCCCACTGTTTATGGTTAAACACCCCTGCATATACAACATAAGCCTCTTTTATCAATCCTATATTAACTGCATAGAAAAAATTCCAAACATATGCCTGTTTAAATGTGCAATCAAAGTAGCAAAAAACATATAATACAATTATTCCACTCCCAAGAATAATCATTAACAACGATTGATATCCAGCCCAATACTGAGCAGTTAACCAAAATATCATGCCGATATATAATATTCTTCTTAAGACCATCTCCTTTTTCTTTACAAAAAAAATATCATATATAATTCCTGCAATTAATCCAATTATGTATATACAAATAACTTTTATGACATATTTTTCTATTTTTTTATCAATCTGCCATAATGAAACAGAAAAATTATAAATTCCAAAAAAAATCAAAGAATACAACAGCCATTCTAGAACATAATATTTTTTTTCTAATATTCTTCGTTCAGAAAACGTCTGGCTAAATATCCAGACACCTATCCCTGTCTCCATAAACGTTGCCAGTCCATACAATAAAACTTTCAGCATTCTTCATACCCCCCAGTAATTCAGAATTGCTTCTCTGACACCTTTGAATCTTTCTCTGCCAACTGTAATAATATTACCGTCCCGCATATAAAGATCCCTTCCTTTCATCTTCATCACATGTTGGATGTTTGCAAGATATCCTCTGTCAGATATAATAAATTCTTTTGAATTCAGTTCCTTTTCTACTGTTGACAGACTTGCTCTGATCTTTACTTCCCCACGCCTGTGCACAAAAATCACATATTTTCCTTCTTTTTTCATATAGAAAATATCAGAATATGCCAGTTTTTCAACTTCATTTCTTTTATTTATGATATAGTACCGCTCTTCTTTCTCCATAATTCCAGGAAGAAGCGCATCATAAGCCTGCGGAAGTTTTTCCTTCAGACACTCTTTGGGGATATAACGATAGGTGTTTACCTCATATGCTTCTATTGCATAATCCACAAAATTTGTAATAAATATAATAACCGGATCCGGATAAAGTCTGCGAATTTCCCTCGCTGCCTCTATTCCGTTTTCTCCAGGCATCCGGATATCCAGAATATACATATCGAATTTTTCTTCATTCAATCCCAGCAGAAACCATTCCACATTCTGGTATATCGTTACCGTGCAATCTACGTTTTTCTCTGCAAAATACTGTTCTGTGATATCCTTTTCTTTTTTCAGATACATTTCGTCATCATCCAGAATCATTATTCTTATCATAGCAATTATTCCTCCATGAATGTATAAAATCTGAATTTCTTCACATCATAAAAATAACTTTCATCCTTATTGATGACCAGCTCATAAACCTCGATATCCCCTTTGGTTGTCACATCAGTTCTGTGATACTGATAAATGTATCTGCCTTCCTCATGGTTTTTTACCTTTCTGATGATATCATCCACCAGTTCTCCGATTGTCATCGGACTGTCTCTGGAAGGTCTCCATCTTCCAATCATACCACGAACCTGTGACCTGGTCAGTTTAATTCTCTTTCCAAGAAGATATCCTTTCGGGAAAAAGTCTTCTCTGGTCTTTCCTGTCTTTTTTAATATCTCACGTATTGTCTTATTTTCTTCATCTAAAGCAAATCCCATATTAGCATAAGCCTGCATATGAAGCAACGCTAATTCGAGATATTTACTGTTTTCAGATTCTTTATTCCATAACAGTAATTTGTCCAGACTTTTATATACAGTTTCTCTGATTGTAATTCCCTGATTTTGCAAAGTCTGCAAAGAAAACATCATGGTATACAAATCCTTTGTATATTCGTCCATATTCCTATATTCCTCCTGTCATAAAACATATCAAATTTGATTAGTCGCTTGTCATTTATATCCTTATACATATTTAATTCCGTCTGTTAAACTTTATCAAAGGAAAGGATTTTTATTTATGAAAAACAATACTATCGGAAAAAGAATTGCAGAAGCTCGGATCAACAGAAATATTACCCAGGAACACCTGGAAGAATTAAGTGGTTTATCTGTAAGTACGATCAGCCGGATTGAAACAGGTAAGTATATGCCTACTATCGAAAATCTCCTTAAGCGTTCTGAAATTCTTGATGTGGGACTTGACTATTTTCTTTATGATCTGCTTCCTCATAATAAAGATATTCAAAGCCCGGCCATTCAGGATGCGGTTTCAATTATGAATCAAATGGGTGAACGCCAGACTGAATACATTGTAAAAATACTGAAAATATATCAGGCCTCTCATCAGGATTAAATATAATTACAATTCGACATTTTTCGTGTTTTTGTCCTCAAAAGGCATTTTTCTGACCTCGAAACAGCGATCAGGAAATGCTTTTTATTTTTTTCTTTTTTATGTTTACAATTTTCCCTTTTCTCACTCTTTATAAGATGTATCACCGGTGAGCAAATAAATAATCAAATTTCAGGAGGATGAAAAAATGACAAAAACAGAAAAAGCAGTAACATGGGCAATTGAAATTGCAAATGATCCGGCACATGGATATGATCAGGATAACAGATGGGGACCGGACTACGATTGTTCTTCACTGGTAATCTCCGCATGGCAGCAGGCTGGTGTTCCTGTAAAAACAAAAGGAGCTTATAATACCAAAAGTATGAAGTCTGTTTTCCTGTCTTGCGGATTCAAAGACGTTACTTCCAGTGTTAATCTTGACAACGGAAGCGGTATGAAACGCGGTGATGTACTGTTAAACATTGCACGCCATACAGTTATGCATATCGGCAACGGCAAAGTAGTTTCTGCCAGTATAAATGAAAATGGTGGAGCCCACGGTGGTACTCCGGGTGACCAGAATGGCAACGAAATTAAAATCCAGAATTACTACAACTGCCCGTGGGATTGTGTTCTTCGTTATAATGAAGATTCTACATCTACGGATCCAGAACCACAGCCAACTACTGGAAATGCCAAAATCCGCAAAGGTCAGAGTTATGCCAATAAATTTGCCAATACTGGCATCTCCATTACCGGGAAAAGAGATGCTGCCACTAAGAAAGCAGCTATTAAAGTTCTTCAGACAGCTCTGAACAAAGATTATGGTGCCGGTCTGGATGTAGACGGTATCTGGGGAACCAACACAAGCAATGCCCTTGGTAAACATTACGTAAAAAGCGGTGAAACTCAGTATATGGTAACTGCCGCTGAGATTCTCCTTCTTTTACGTGCTTATGATCCAAATGGTGTGGAAATTCCTGGTACCTTTGGCTCTGGTCTTCTTTCAGCTGTAAAAGCATTCCAGAAAGCACAGGGCTTAACATTTTCCGGAACTTGTGACAGAAACACTTTCCTGAAACTGATCAGCTGATCTTTACCAGATAAACATCCGGCAGAATTCTTTTCACTGATTCTGCCGGATATGCCCCTTCACTATTTCTTGTATATAAAAAGAAACAGTTTTGAAACCCATCAAAATGATTTCAAAACTGTTTCTTTTGTTTTCTTATTTTTTACCACGGAACATATTCGCCGCTGTCTTCATCATAATAATACCAGCCGTTTCCTCTGCCTATAGGACTACAGTCAGATTCCGCAGCCTGAAACGGTATATAGGAATTGGTTCCCGGATCCCAGGAATACAGGTCATACGGATCTCTTACTTTTCCTGATGCATCATCAGGTGCAGTCCAGGTCCAGTAGTATTTATTGCCATCCTGATCCGTAACACCATCTTCATCCATAGCACGCCCAATATCCTCCCAGCTTCCATAACAATTTCCGTCACTGTCATACCAGTTTCCATCGTCAGCCTGAGAAATCAGTCTTCCATTTCCCTCACTGTCATATATCATCGCCTGATCTGCTGTCTGATCAATTTGATTGCCACCGTCGCCTGTTGAGCCATTATTTTCAGATGAATTATTGTCCACGTATGTATTCTGTGAATCATCTGTATTATCCGCATCATTCTCTGAATTCTGTACATCGCCCGCATTATTGGATGAGGCAAATACTTTCGTCTTCTTATCCGCAGTCTGATTTGAATTTTCTTTTCCACCGGATGTACTTTTATTTACCTGTTTTTTATCCGGCTGAGATTTTTCTGCTGTTTTTTGTTTTGTCTGTTCGGATTTCCCCTGTGAATTCTGCGTATAATCAACCTGTGTCGCTGTTTTATTCTGTTCCGCACAGCCAGTCATAGCAGCCGCTGCTGCTAAAATCCCTGCCATAATAATTACAATCTTTTTCTGCTTCATTTTGTTGTCCTTTCTACATTTGCTAAAAATGTCACTGCCTTTATCATAATGTGCTTTTCCTGTTCATTATGACATACTTCACAGACTTCGATGCCTCATATGTCCCTTATCTGTCATAAAAAGGACATTATTATTTATAGATAAAACAAATAAAACACTGGTATTTATTTGCACAATGAATTTCAAATCCAGACAAGTTTTGAGTATAATAAGTTTATTGGCAGTACCTTAAATATTTTTAGGAAAATACGGAATATCAGAAAAGTACTGTAAATAAAAAAGGGAGGAAGTTACTTATGAAAATCGGAGTAACAGAAGCAAGTCCAAGAGCAATTCAGCGGGCAGCAGAAAAAAAATTTAAAGGCGGCTATTATTGCTGCGAAGCATTGATCAGTGCGATCAGAGAGGAATTCAAACTTGACGTTCCCGAAGAAGTTATCGCAATGGCATCTGGTATGGCAGTAGGAGCAGGAAAATCAGGATGTATCTGCGGTGCATTTAACGGAGGAATTCTTGCATTGGGAATGTTTTTTGGCAGAACCGGACAAAATGGTCCAACAGATCCAAAGAGTATCAAATGTATGGAATTGACACATGAACTTCACGACTGGTTTAAAAAAGCAAATGGAAAAAATGCAATCTGCTGTCGTATTCTGACAAAAGAATTCAATATGGGACAGGGCGAACACAAAGAACAGTGTATCTATTTTACAGGGTTATGTGCATGGAAAGTAGCCCAGATTGTCTGTCGCGAGCTGGGAATCAAAAATCAGGATGAGATTGATGAACCGGCAGAGAGACGTACCATTGAAGAAATTTAGTCAAATCAGACTGCGGGCAGATATTTGACTATGATCAAGCAGCAAAACTAATCACAAATATCTGCTTATATAACAGGAAAGGATAAGACAATAATGAAAAACACAATTAAAAAAATTCCTATCCCGCTTTGCGGTGTAATGCTTGGTCTGGCGGCACTGGGAAATCTCTTACAGAGTTACTCAGAAGGAATCCGCTATATCTGCGGAATCCTGGCAGCATTTTTGCTCATACTTGTTTTACTGAAATTAATCATGTTTCCACAAATGGTCAGGGAAGACATGAAGAATCCCATCATGGCAAGCGTATCCGGAACATTTCCCATGGCTTTAATGCTTCTCAGTGTTTATGTAAAACCATTTATCGGCAAAGCAGCTTATTTTATCTGGCTTCTGGCAATCTGTCTCCATATAATTCTGATCATATATTTTACAGTAAAATTCTTACTGAAATTACAGATGCCAAAAGTTTTCGCAAGCTATTTTATTGTATATGTAGGAATTGTAGTAGCATCTGTTACAGCCCCTGCTTATGAAAAGGCAGCCTCTATCGGAACAGCAGCATTCTGGTTTGGTTTTGTCACACTGATCCTGCTTCTGATTCTGATAACCTACAGATACGTAAAATTCAAAGAAGTACCAGATCCCGCAAAACCGCTCATCTGCATTTACGCAGCACCGACAAGTCTTTGTATTGCCGGATATGTACAGTCAGTAATGCCGAAGTCATATGGCTTTCTTACAGGAATGCTGGCAGCAGCAACCGCAATTTATATTTTTTCACTGGTAAAGGCAATTACATATCTGAAAATGCCGTTTTACCCAAGCTATGCTGCATTTACATTCCCATTTGTAATCAGTGCAATTGCATCCAAACAGACTATGGCATGCGCTGCAAACATGGGAAAACCTCTTCCGTTTTTAAAATATGTAGTGCTGATTGAAACAGTAATTGCAGTACTTTTAGTAGTATATACGTTTGTGCGCTATATGGGATTCCTGTTTGGACAGAAAAAATAGCAAAGAAAAAACGTAAGTCATAGAAATGTAGTTCTTTTTTAACTTTGAGTATTACAGGAAAAAGCAGGTATGAAAAATACCTGCCTTTTCTATAATCTTATAATATCTTCACAGTTATAACATTTCTATCAGAGCTGCAATACGTGTATTTAGCTGTCCAACATCAGACTGAGAATAATCTGTCTCCACATGCAGATAAGGAATCTTTTTCTCTTCTCTTACAAATCTGCCAACTTTACCGGCTTCCACATTATAAGTATGACAGGCCTGAAGAGTCATTTCCACAACAGCTTCTACCTGGTACTCATCGATCAGTTCATTTAACAGTTCAAAACGGTTCGGATTCGGAGTCATAACAGAACAGCCGATATTCAGATAACGTCTTGCAATTGCTTCGTAAATATCCGGATCATTTTCATCAATCAGTCTGTCTACGCTCTTTGCACCGGAGCAGTTTTCAAAAGCAACTACCACACCGCCATTTTCTTCAATTGCTTTTACTACTTTCATGGTAGCTCCGCCCATTGGACATCCAGTGATCAGAATACGATGTTTCTTTCCTTCGTTTTTGCCTGCTGCATATTCTTCTTTCAGCTTCACTGTCAGTGCATCAATCTCTGCCGGGACTTTGGAACGGTCAAACTTAAAGGTAGTTCCATACAATACATTATAAAGATTCTCACCCTTCATTGGAGCCGGATCCTGTTTCATCAGTTCATAGAAATCTTTCAAAGCACGACGTCCCTCATTGCTGATGCGGACTGCCTCACGAAGCTTCTCCTCTGTGATCTCCACCTCAAATTTCTTCTCCAGATATTCTTTGAAACGGATAATCTCACTCTTCCAGTACTGAAGTGCAGCCTCTGTCTGTTTATGAGGAAGCTCCAGAATAAATACATCCTTAAATTCGGACATAAATTCATACATTTTTTTCTTTCCGTCACAGGTAGTCTCACCAACTACAACATCTGAAAAATAAAAGAATGGACATTTATCTGTCACTGCAAACCCATAACTGGCCTTGATCAGTGGACAGAGATTTTTCGGCAATGTCTGCTCGGCTACCGGGATTGTTTCATCAGACATGGAACATAAACCTACAGAAGCAGCTCCCATGGCCATTGCAATCTCCTGTGGAAAATATGTACAGTAAGAACCAATTACCGGGATATTCTGATCCTTAATCTTCTTGATAGCAAGAAATGAATTCTTCCTCTGCTCCGCAAACTCCTCAAATACTTCTGGTAAATCTTTAATTATTTCCATCTTTGTGCCTCATCTTTCTATCGTTTTTATATTATTTTTTACTTCTTTCATACCATTCGCCAACTGTTGCAGTCCTTATTATCCTCTACAGTTGATTATTTATTTCTTTTTTTCTCCGGCAAGCAATGATGCCCCAAACGCTCCTGCATATCTTCCGTCTTTCATAGCTTCAACAGCACATCCAAGTTTTTCCGAAAGAATTTCTGCAAAATACGGACATTCACTCAATCCTCCCGTAAGGAGCACTGTCCCCGGAAGCTGCTTTCTTCTGGCAAGCTGCGCAACTTTCTCCGCTACAGAATTTACCACTCCCGCAGCTATATCCTCTCTGCTTCGCCCTTCACCAATCATGCTGATTACCTCAGATTCCGCAAATACCGTACACAACGAACTGATCGGTACCACAGTTCCCTGTTCTGCCAGGTCAAACAGTTCCGCAATGGTAACTCCCAGTCGATTCGCCATAATCTCCAGAAACTTCCCGGTTCCGGCAGAACATTTATCATTCATAAGAAAATCCTGGATCATTCCCTGATCTATCAAGATTACTTTCGTATCCTGACCACCTACATCAATAATTGCACATTCATTTCCCGCCAGTTCTCTGCCACCTCTTCCATGACAGGTAATCTCCGTAATCACAAAATCCGCATAATCCACAGCTACACGCCCATATCCTGTAGCTGCTACACGAACCCCTTCACTCATTACATCAATCCCCTGATCCAGAAGCCTTGAAGCAATCTCCGAAGCCGTCTCCTTACTGCTCCATCCCGTAGGTAGCACAAATTTCATTTCCCTGTCACCAGTCACAACTGTTTTCGAAGCAGTCGAACCAATATCAATTCCAACATAATACAACTTTTCTCACCTGCTTTTTTGGGTATTTTTACTCATTCTGTTTACTGTAATTTCTATTATACCCTTTCCCATTAATAATCAAAAATTCAAAAATCCAATAAAAGCAGGAGATTTATTCAAAAAAGCTATAAATGTTGATTTTATTTTTTCAATTTTCCTTTTTTTCGTTTCGTCATCAATCCTCCGATCCGTCCGGTCTCTTTCGCAGACAGACTTTTCCATCCATCACGCAAGACTCTGTCCAACAGTCCCATTTCCTCTGCAATTTCATACTTCATTCTGGTGTCCGGTAACAATTCTCCATCAAGATAAGCTTTTATTTCCTTCTCTTTATCCAAAACAGCCCACACTCCTTTTCTTTGGAGTATGGGCTGTTTTCTTAATTTTTATACTGTATTTCATTGAACTTCTGTTTATTACAGACTGGATTTTGAAATTCTGTTATCTTTTGGGAATAATAATTGCCGCAATGATATATGCCCAGATTCCCGCACCGCCAAAGCAGGTCAGGATCACCCATGCCAGACGCACTAGCGTAGGGTCAATATCAAAATATTCTGCAATTCCTCCACATACACCGCAAAGCATGCTGTTTTCTGATGATTTGTATAAACGTTTGTCACTCATGATTCATTTCCTCCTTAAACCTAGCGGATAAAATCATCCGCTTCGCTACTTGCTCATAACCGAATAACTGCTCCGCAGTTTATCAGAAGGAGCTACACTCCTCCTGATACAAGCAAGTCCCCACCCACTGCTTATTGCTTTCCGCAATTGAAGCAGGGGACTTACTTGATTCGGTTAAATACTCCTTTTATTTCTTCCCGTCAGAATGTATACTCCTCAGGATGTCTGCAAATCTCTGTGTTCTTTCCCGGAGAAATCTACTGATATATTTCCCATACCGCACTCCAGATCCAGTTTCCTGTCTGCGCCTTTATTGGAAATGGTTTTCTCCCGTCCAAGTCCACTGTAGGAATCAGAACCTACATCCAGATTTCCCACTCCACATTCCAGATCATAATTATAATCCTCCTGCGTACCGGTCAGTGTCAGATCCAGTTCACCCAGACCACATTCTCCATCTGTCTTCCTGGCGCTCAGATCTGCAAATGTCATACTTCCGGTTCCGATTTCCAGATCTGCCTCCCTTGCAGTCACCGGATTCTTACTTTCAAATTCCCCGGCTCCCATCTCCACACTCAGCTTCTCTGTCTCAATATCTCTGTTCAGATAAACAGTACCTGCACCCATCTCAATCTCCAGCTCCTGAAGCTTAACATCTTCCGGATAGGAGATACACACCTTTCTGTTTTTAGACAGTTTTTTCGTGCTTCTGACCTTAAGAGTATCCGAACTCTCCTTCACTGTCACATTCTTCCCACTGTCATCATAAACTCTGACACAGAAACTGTCGCCCTCTTCCAGAATCAGCTCATCGTACTTCAGCTCTATATCCAGCTTTGTGGGCTGATACTTCAACTGATATACAGTGCCATCTTCCTCATTCTCATCAACAGCGCGGGCATAATCCTCACTGTCGTCACAGTCGTCGCTGTCGTCATAATCATCGCTGTCATAGTCATCGCTGTCATCATAATCATAATCGTCATAATCATCATCGTCATCATAATCATCGCTGTCATCATAATCATAATCCCCATCTGCCACCAGAAGCACCCTTTTCAGACTTTTCACCCCTGTCAGTTCCGACATACTGGCTCCCATAACACCACCGGCAGCTGTCAGCCCGATTCCCACAGCACCAAAAATCCCCGCTGCGATCAACATTCCTTTTGTAAACTTCTTCATTTAACCTCCTCCTTTCTCTTTCTGTAAAGCACCCTGTTAAAAAAGTCAGTAATCTTCCGAAACCATTTCGGCACAATGCGTACTGCAATGCTGATCAGTCCTAATATCATAAGGATTGCCAGAGCAATCATCAGACATCCAATTCCTATGGTCAGGATCCCGGTTCCGGTCATTACAGCCAAAAGCCCTGCTCCAGCCACAACAGCTGCGATTCCGCCAACCAGTAAAACCACAGCACCTATGCCCAATCCAACGATCAGCCAGAACGGAAGCAGTAAGATTCCAACTGCAAATGTCAGAATCCCACCAACAGCCCCCTTAACAAAAGGAGAAATAAAAACCAGCAGGATCACCGCAAGGATCAGCACCGCCTGATTCCCCTTTCTGAAAAAACGCTTCCCTGTTCCCGACTCTTCTTCATATCTCTCAGGCATCTGGCCTCTCTCTTTAGTCCGGGCATCCTCATAGCCATGCTCCGTATATTCTCCATACTCATAGCCTCCTGCCGAACCTTTCAGATCCGCCTTGATGATCGCTGCAACCTTCTCTGGACTTCCAAGTTCCCTGAGCACCGAAGCTTCATTCTCAGCTCCTGCATCATCGAAATAACTATTATAAAAATCAAGGGCATCCTGCCTCTCTGTCTCGGAAATATCAGCAAGCAGCTTCTCCAGCTCCTGCATAAACTGCGCCCTGTCCATCATCCTATTCCTCCCTCAAACATCCCGCTTATCTTGGATGCATAAATTTTCCATTCAGCTTTATAAAACTCCAGCTGCGCAGCACCTCTGTCCGTCAGCTTATAATAACGCCGGTTACGTCCTGCATACGCCATATCGTAAACCTCCAGACAATCATCCTTCTGCAGCCTCCTGAGCACCGGATACAAAGTAGACTCCGAAACATCCAGAACTCCACGCACATCCTGCGTGATCTTATACCCGTAAGTCCCTTCCTTCTCCTTAGAAACAACCGCCAGAACAACCGCATCCAGAAGCGCAGCACCCGTATTAAAAACCATATGCTCACTCCCTCGTTTCAATTATGTTCTGTACAGACAGCATCATCTCTGCAATCCAGCCTTAGAGCGTGTCTGAAAAATGCTCCAGACTATACCAAAGGTAAACGCCATTTCACATCTGATACATTTATTCCATCCTGTTCACATACTATACAGAACATCAATATTGTTTTGTTAACGATATTATATGATGTATAATATGATTTTGTCAATACTATTTAGCAAAAATCATTTATACTTTATAATCATATTGATACCTTTACCGAAAATACCTCCTTAACGTCTTCCGGTTTACTATAGCAATCTTCATAAATAATGCATTTGAAAGTATTGTTACATATCAATTTCTTATTTCATAAATTACTGCAAACAATCCAGTCCATCATAGCGTGAAGTCCTGCTGAACTGTCTTGATTGCATTATTTTATGGCATTGCTATAGTATTTCATAAACTTAATATTCCATAAACCTCACGTTATACTACAGTTATTTTCAGTAAACAGCGCAGGAAAATATATCTGTCTGAGTGCATTTGCAGGCATCTTAGATCTTCTTAGCCGGTAGAAATCTGCGTTATGGAGAAAAATCGCAACCTGTCTGAGCGAAGCCTGCAGCGAAGCGAGTTTTGCATTTTTCTCCATGCTTTTAGCAGATTTTTACCGACTTAGAAGATCTTAGATGCCGAAACCGCACTCAGACAGATATATTTTCCTGCGCGTCCCCCACCCACCAATCAAAACTACAGCAAAGGAACCCAACCCATTATGAACGAAAATACAACACACCTCCACCCCGCCTTCCTCACCCGAATGAAAGAAATGCTCGGCAACGAATACCCCTCCTTCCTCTCCAGCTTCAATGCCCCCCGAACCTACGGCCTGCGCATAAACACCTCCAAGATCACCTGCGAAGACTTCGAAAACCTGTCTCCATTTCCAACCCGTCAGATCCCATGGATCAAAAACGGCTACTTCTACGATGAAGACATTCGTCCTTCCAGATGCCCATACTACCAGGCCGGCCTCTACTACCTTCAGGAACCCAGCGCCATGACCCCCGCCTCCCGCATCCCCATCGAGCCGGGTGACAGAGTCCTGGACCTCTGCGCAGCCCCGGGCGGCAAGGCAACTGCAGCAGGCGCAGCACTTCAGGGACAGGGACTTCTGGTAGCAAACGATATCAGCACTTCCCGCGCCAGAGCCCTCCTTCGCAACCTGGAACTCTTCGGCATCCCAAATGTCTTCGTAGCAAACGAAACACCTGCAAAGTTAACCAAAGCATTCCCCGAATTCTTCGACAAGATCATCCTGGATGCTCCATGCTCCGGAGAAGGAATGTTCCGTAAGGAAGAAGCACTTGCCAAAGACTGGACTCCCGAAAAATCCATGGAGCTTTCCGAAATCCAGAAAGAGCTTATCCTCCAGGCAGCCGATATGCTCCGTCCCGGCGGACTGATGCTTTACTCTACCTGCACATTCGCGCCTGCAGAAGACGAACAAACTGTTTCCCATCTTCTGGAAAACCGTCCTGACATGGAACTGGCAGAAATGGAAGATTATGAAGGCTTCTCCCATGGAGTTCCTGAATGGGGAAACGGAAATCCTGAGCTTATCAAATGCATCCGGATTTTTCCACACAAAATGAATGGAGAGGGACACTTCCTTGCGCTCTTCCGTAAAAAAGGACAGGCCATCAAGGAAAGCTCCCGTCCTCACACAAAACCGGACAAAAACGCATTTCCACTGATTGAGGAATTTCTGAACGAAATCGGTCTGAAAACCCTCTGCGGCCAGCCATTTGACTGGGAACGTGTGGAAATCCGCGGTGATAAAGCCTACTATCTTCCCCCGGTTGCCCACAACTTCCGCGGCATCACCTTCTTAAGAAACGGTCTCTATCTCGGTGACCTGAAGAAAAACCGCTTCGAGCCGTCTCAGCCACTTGCACTGGCGATCCGCAAAAATGAAGCAGAAGCAGTCATCTCTCTCTCCGCTTCTGACGAAAGGATCACCAGATATTTAAAGGGCGAAACCTTAAATATCGAACCCGAAGAAGCAGCTCACAAAAAAGGCTGGCATCTCCTCTGTGCAGATGGATATCCCATTGGCTTCGGTAAACTGGTCAACCAGATCCTGAAAAACAAATATCCGGCAGGGTGGCGCGTATAACACGCGCTTATCCCTGCCGGATATTTGAATTCACAATAATAATATTTATTCCGCTTACAGCAATATCTCTTTCTGCAATGTAAACGAATAAATGATCTTTTCCTTCACTCTTTTCCCTGTCATCCGCTCCAATGCCCGGGCATAATCCTCAAGCTGCACATGATACAGATCGATCAGCTTCTGTTCCTGTCCTCTCTTCACTCTATCCGTTTTATAGTCCACAAGAACAATCTCTTCCTCTTCCATAAAATAGGCATCGATAATTCCCTGCACCAGCACTGTTTCGTTCTTCCAACCATCATCGAGCATAGAAGCATTTCTCTGGATCACAAAAGGCTGTTCTCTGTAAAGATGTTTTTTCATGGCAGCTTTCTTCATCCTCTGCCCCAGCCCGGACTCCACAAATCTCCTGATATCCCGGCTCCGGATACATTCCGCTTCCTGCTCTGTCATTTTCTGGCTCTCCAGAAGTCTCTTTAACTGAGCCCGAAGCTGTTCCTCTGTATCTGTTTCTGCATAATCCAGACATTCCATTACTCTGTGGTAAGCAGTACCTCTGGCAGCCCCCTTATACTCTTCCTGCTTCTCTGCCATAAATGCGGGAACCGGCGCTTCCTGTTCTTCCTCCTGCTCTTCGGCAGACACACTGATATTCTCTTCCAGTTCACTTTCATCATGCCAGCTTCTCTTTTTCAGATCCGAAACACTGACTTTAACCGGAATATCTTCCAGATATTTATACGGATATACAAAGGAAAATCTCTTCTCTATCTCTTCCTTCACAGCCTCATCATACACTTTATTTTCATCCCAGTTCTTCAGATATTCCTCCTGCATCTGGTTTCCTGCCTGGATGAGAACTGCTTTTTCTGTCATCTGACGGACAGTGATCTTTTTTATCACAAACTCAGAGATATCATCGTAAATCCCCGGCTGTTTCTTCATGAGGATTCCATATTCCCACAGAAGTTCACTCATGGCCCGATGCCGCACCAGTGCAGGCAGTACAAAAGCCCAGTAATTCTTTGCTTTCATTCTGGTTCCCAGTGGGAGCAGTTCTTCTTCCTCATCCAGAAAACGCGACAGCGACAGCATCTGCTTTTCCAGCTTTCCGACTGTTCCTGTAAGGATCAGTTTCTCTTTTGCTCTTGTCATGGCAACGTAAAGTACCCTCAGTTCCTCTCCCAGACTCTCTTTCAGAAGCTGTCTTCTGATCACCTGCTTATTCAGCGAAGATGCGATCACCCGTTTCTCCGGTATGATAGCATCAGCCCCTATTCCCAGTTCCGGATGAAGCAAAAGACCTGCATTCATATCCTGAAAATTAAACTGTTTTCCCATACCGGCCACAAATACTACCGGAAATTCAAGTCCCTTACTCTTGTGGATCGTCATGATCTCCACTGCGGTATTGCCCGCTCCTGTCAGATTGACTTCTCCATAGTCTACCTGATATGCCTGTAGCTGTTCGATATAACGAACAAAGTTAAACAGACCCCTGTAGCTTGTCTTCTCGTAGTCCATAGCTTTCTCCACAAGCATGGTAAGATTTGCAAAACGCTGCTCCCCTCCCGGAAGTGCCCTTGCATAATCTCCATACCCGGTTTCTTTCAGCACATAAAGGATCAATTCGTGGACCGGCGTATATGCAGCCATATTTCTTACCTTTTCAAGGAGACTCAGAAATCCTCTTAATTTAATATTCAGAGAGTTCTTTTCATCTGTTCGCAGATTACTGTTTAACAATTCAGATTTCACCTTATCCGGATCCAGTTCTTTTTCGAGGATTTCATTTTCTCCTGCATATGCCGAAACACTCTCATAGAGCAGACCATCAGGATACTGTATTCTAAGCTCTGCCAGTTCCTGTGAAGTGCATCCGACAATCGGTGAACGAAGCACTCCCATAAGCGGAATATCCTGCAGCGGATTGTCACACACCTTCAGATAATTCAATACAGTCACAATCTCGGTTGCAGAGAAATATCCGGTTCTTGATGTACAATATACGGGAATCCCCTGAGATGCCAGCACTTCCCTGAATGTTTCTGCCCATCCATAGGCAGTGCGCAGCAGGATTACAATATCCCCGTATTCCACAGACCGGTATTCCTTCTTCTCCTTATCTACGATCTGTTCTTTTCCCACAATTTCTTTAATTCTCTGTGCAATGGCCAGCGCCTCCAGTTCCTGCCCGGTCTGATTTTCCATTTCCCTGCGGTTTCCCGATGCACCTGCGTCTTCATAGTCATGTACATCAGACAGTTCTTCTCCGTCTCTCTCGACCAGAAGAACCTCTGTCTTTACAAATTCCTCTGACTCTCCTTCCGGAAAAGAAGCTCCGGGATAAAGGGCTGCATCTTTGTCATAGGTAATCCCTCCCAGGTCTTCCCCCATGATCTGTCGGAAAATAAAGTTTACACTCTCCAGAACCTGTTCCCTGCTCCGGAAATTTTTGTGCAGGTCAATTCTCTGCTCCTGTGCTTCTTCTGTGGAATAACTTTTATATTTTTCCATGAAAAGCTCCGGCCTTGCCAGACGGAAACGATAGATACTCTGCTTTACATCTCCTACCATGAAGATATTTTTCTTCTGGTTGATCCACCCGGATACTGCTGTTGTCAGAAGCTCCTGCACTAAGTTACTGTCCTGATATTCATCCACCAAGACTTCATCATACTTTGCGGAGAGCTCTCTCGCAGCCTGAGACATATGGATTTCTTCCCCTTCTTTCGTCATCAGTATCTGCAGGGCAAAATGTTCCATATCCGTAAAATCCAGAATATTCTTTTCTCTCTTCGCCTCTCCGAACTGTTTTTTAAATCGTGCCGTCAACTCAACTAACATCTCTATTGGGCCTCTGATATATCTGATCACTTCCAGAAGTTCTTTCTCTGCACTCTGGAAATATCGCTGCCCCAGTTCCTTCAGAATCCCCTTTTCCTCATCCCGAAGATCTTTCACTCTCTGCTTCTTCTGTTCATCTACATCCGCAGCCTTCTTTGTGCTCAGCCGGGCAAATGAGGGTTTCATAAGTATTTCTGCAGTTCCATTATAATCTCTTTTCTCTGCCAGTTCCTGCAGACTTCTTATAAGAAGCAGATCACTGCTCAGTGCCTCATCATACAGATACGGACCATCCGGCTCTGAGCAGATTCTTCGAGCCTCCTGCACCAGAAGCTTCGCTTCCTGCAGTTCATCCTTCACTGCATCCCAGAGCATCCTCATCCACTCAGTCTCTCTTAACTCTTCCAGGGAATCAATCCTGTAATCATCCATACACCCGGACAGCCATTCCTGCGGAAAAGGATTGCTCATAGCCATTTCATATAATTTCTGTATCAGGTTTCCCAGATTTTCATCTGACTTTCCTGTTGCAAAGCATTCCACGAATTTCTGAAACTTTTCATCTTTTTTGGCATAATATTCTTCAAGCAGTGCTTTCACAACATCTCCTCGCAGAAGCTTCAGTTCCCCCTCATCTGCCGTCCGATATCCCGGATCCAGTCCGATCAGATGAAAGTAATTCCGGATAATATAGGCACAGAAACCATCAATAGTTGTAATCTGTGCAGTATGAAGCAGGGTTGTCTGTCTCTGCAGATGCTCATTATCGGGATCCTCACAGAGTGCTTTTTCAATAGCTGCCGAGATCCTCTCTTTCATTTCACCTGCTGCCGCTCTTGTAAATGTCATGATCAGCAGTCTATCAATATCCACAGGGTGTTCTTTATCTGTTATCTTACTCAGGATACGTTCTACCAGTACTGCCGTTTTTCCGGACCCGGCTGCCGCACTGACCAGAATATTTCTGTCCCGCAGCCGTATAACCTCCTGCTGCTCCTTTGTCCACTGTACGCCCATCTTATTCTGCCTCCCTGTCAAATGCTTTCCATAATTCCTCATCAGAGAAGTTTTTCAGTCTGCGGAATTCATATCCTGACAGCCTGCGGTCAAATCCGCATACCGTCATATACGGACAATAAGTACACGCATTCTTTTTTCCGAGCTCATAGGGAGAAACCTCTGCATCTCCCTCCAGAATAGAACTTCTTATCTTCTCAATCTTCGTCCTTACATACCGTCCAAGCACTGCGAACTGTGTTCTGTCTGCCACAGAAGAATTTTTGCGAAAGCTTCCGTCCTTATTAAATGCGACAGGAATGGAGCCAAGACTGCTGTCCATCCTGTACACAAGCTCCGGATCTGCCTGAACCAGCCCATTCATCTTCAGTTCTTTCATAAGACCTGCACTGACTGCTTCCACATCCGCATCTATCTTCTCCTGGATCATAGGATCCTTGATATTGTAATAGAAAACTCCCGCAGGAATAATCTCCTTATCCGGATATTTCTTCTGCTCTACACGCAGAGCACCATCCAGATAGATCATCAGCTGTAACTGCAGGCCATGATACAGATAAACCAGGTCAAAGGATGTATTTCCGGTTTTATAATCAATCACCTTCACATACACCTTATTCTGATCTTCCATAATATCTACTCTGTCAATCCGTCCTCCCCCGAAGGTTACCTCAAAGCCTTCCGGCTGAAATTCTCCCTGTTCCAACTGTTTCTGAAGTGCCCATACCGTCCTTCTGAGAATTCTCCTTGTTCTCTCGATCATATATTCATTTCTGGCACTGCTTTTGAGCACCGTGTTTCCATAATCTGCCACAATATTATCCAGACACCGGTCCGCAATCTCATTCCGTTCCTGTTCTGTCAGCTCTGTCCATTTCATGCCTCTTTTTCGCACTTCTTCTGCAAAGCTTTCCAGTGCTTCATGCATAACATTTCCCATATCCATAGGTTTAAACTCATATTCCACACGCTCGGTAAGCTTCATTCCATACTGAAGGAAATGTGCAAATGCACAGGCTGCAAAACGTTCCAGTCTGGTAGCACTGTAAGGTGAAACCTCTCCGTATAATGCTTTCGCCACACTCTGGCTGATAATGTCCTCTGGTTTTCCGGCAAAAGCCGACTGTACCAGCTTCTGTACTCTGCTTCTGTATTCCGGATTCCGCAGATACCAGCTATAAAGCTCTCCAAACATTGCATCCGTCTCATCTGCCTGCTCCAGAATATCCTCATGTTCTTTCTCTGTCTCCTGTACCAGCTTCTCCAGAAACAGATCAATCCCAGCTTCCGGATTTTCCGGATAACAATAATTGTTTATAGAATTTTTATGGGGTCTGACCCCGGCTCCGCCCTCAATTTCCAGCTTCGGATACAGACTGCGTATACTCCCGATCAGATATGCCGGACTTATGCCTTCTCCTTTTGCATTTGTATCACTATAGGAGAGGATCAGCTTTTCTCCCGGTTTCGTCATATTCAGATACAGATAAAACCTCTGCATATTCATCAGTTCTTTAGGCCCCGGTGCCAGTTCCACTCCCTGCTCCTGGAAGAAATCCCTGTCAAGCTCTGATAAGATTCCGCCTGTCTGTGTGCTCTTTGGGATATTTCCCTCATTCACGCCAACAAAGAACAACGCCTTAATCTCCTTTAAGCGGGATCGTTCCATATCACCCACCATTACCTGATCTATGCTCGGCGGAATCAGCGCTACTTTTGCCTGAGAAAGTCCTGATTCCAGAAGCTGTCGGAACTCCTGTCTGTTTACCGTTTCTTCGCCAAGAATCTCAACCATCTTATCCAGCAGGTCCATCACAATTCCATAAATCTGGTTATATTCTTTTTCCATTGCTTTATCGCCTGACTCTTTAAACTTTCGCTCCTGTCGTTTCAGTTTCTGCCAGACATTGCTTTTTTGGATAAACTCATAGAGAATCCGGCAGTACTCTTCCACTGTCTTCTTCCCGGAACCAAACCCCTGCGCAAGTTCCCTTACTTCTTCCGCAAAGATTTCTCTGATCTCATTCAGTTCCTGTATCTTCTCCGCTTCCATTCCTCTGTATACACGAACCCATTTTTCAGACCATTTCTTATATCCCCGGATTCCCAGCGCCAGCACGTAATTCTCCAGCTTATCAGCCTGTTCTCTGGTAACTTCTGACATCCCGCATCTGAGATAACGGAAAACACTCTCATAAGGAAATCCCTGTACCGCCATCTCCATGGCAGCGCGCAGATACTCCACAAAAGGATTCATCATTACCGAATGCTTCTCATCAATAAAATATGGAATATCTGCCTCCTCAAATACCTGTGCTGCAAGTCTTGCATATTCTTCCAGATTTCCTGTGATCACTGCAATTTCACCATAGCGGTATCCGCAGGTACGCACAAGTTCTGACATCCTTCTGGCAGCCTCCCGCATTTCTTCCAGGGGGGATGGCGCAGTAAATATTTTTATCTCCTGCTGTTCTTCGGCATACACGCCCTTTCTGTAGCGGAAGATATTTTTCTCCAGAAACTGTAAGGCAGGTGCCTGTGCAAACCGGGACTGTCCGGATGGTTTCAGATACACTGGATCCTCCAGATCTCTGGTCAGCCCTGCAAGTGTCCGTATCATCTGCTTGCTCATAAAGAAAAGCTGATAAGGTTTTCCCGGAGAAAAAGCATCCTCCCGTTCGTCCATAGTCACAGTAACACTTATGCGGTCAGCAATGACCAGAAGTTCCCTGAGCACATTGACCTGAATTGGCGTGAATCCGGTAAATCCATCAAAGAGAAATTCCGCTCCCTTAAGTTTTTCGGAAAAAGGAAGCTGTTTAAGCAGGACATCCATCACCTCTTCCCCTGTCATATAATGCCCCTTCAGGAATTCCCTGAATGACTGATAAAGGATTCCCACATCCTTAAGCTTCATTTCAAGTAATGGCTGATCTTTGGCCTTCTCTTTCATTTCTGCCAGATTCTCTTCTCTGATATCATACTGCATAAATTCTGAAACCAGAGACTTCACCTCATCCAGATATCCCGGCTTATTCATCTGACTTCCCAGATAGGCAAGTTCCTTTCTGTGCTGCTGCACCATTTTCTGCAGCACCATGCTTTTTCCCGTATCTTCCAGAACCTTTCTGTTATCTCCGCCGGTTTCTTCAAATACACGGTACGCAAGACGTTCAAAGCTCAGGATGTCAATATTCAGGATTCCTTTTCCCGGATGCATTTCCACCAGCGTCTTCTGTGTCTGCATGGTAAACTGCTCCGGAACAATAATATAGTAATTTCTCTCCGGGTGTTCCATGGACTCCCGGATTACTCTCTCATATGCAAAATAAGACTTTCCGGCACCGGAACTGCCGATAATAAACTGTAATGACATTCTTCTCTCCTTACTGTCGGTTACTCACATTCGTTGTTTCAGTATATCATAATTTAAGCACTTCTGTAATAGAATATACAAAACCATCCAGGAGGCGTGTACCATGAGTGCAAAAACAAAAATCATAGTCCTACATATGAAGGAAGTTATATACACCGGCATTTTCCTTCTTCTTGCTGTCATCCTGGCTATTGTACTTTTTTTCATGTTTGGATCCGGTCAGAAAAAAAGTGCCTCAGCCGATGCCAAAAGCCTGTACAAACCGGGAATTTATACTTCCTCCATCGACCTGAATGAAAACACCTTTGACCTGGAAGTAACCGTTGACTCTGACAGGGTAACTTCCATCCGTCTGGTAAATTTAAGTGAAAGCACCGCAGCCATGTTTCCTCTCATGGAACCGGCTCTGGAATCACTGGCCAGCCAGATCTATACCTCCCAGTCGCTGGAAAACATCCAATATTCTGAAGATCAGAAGTATACTTCCATGATTCTTTTGAATGCAATTGAAACAGCACTGAAAAAAGCGGAGAACAACTGATCGTTCTCCGCTTCACCATGCAAAATCATGCGGATAAAATCCTCCACTCCGCTATGCGATTCTAAATATCCATATTTTCAAGCTGCTCCAGCCATACTCCTGCACTTGCATCACTTGGCATTCTCAGATCACCTCTCGGTGAAACCGCAACGCTTCCCACCTTCGGGCCATCCGGAAGGCAGGAACGTTTAAACTGCTGTGCAAAAAATCTCCAATAGAAGGTTTTCAGCCATTTGAAGATTGTCTCCTTATCATA
Organism: Blautia sp. 1001283B150304_161114_C9; assembly: GCF_015668165.1. NCBI lineage: Bacteria > Bacillati > Bacillota > Clostridia > Lachnospirales > Lachnospiraceae > Blautia > Blautia sp. 1001283B150304_161114_C9. The sequence continues at coordinate 23,629 of NZ_JADPGO010000029.1, forward strand.
CATTCCTTCAAAAGTCTCACATGCCAGCCTGTAAATTTTCTCCGGTTCAAATCCTGCACGAAGCATATAGTACAGATAGAAATCGTGAAGTTCATAAGGTCCCACCAGATCTTCTGTCTTCTGTGCGATCTTGCCATCCTTAGGCGGCAGAAGCTCCGGACTTACCGGTGTATCCAGAATATCAAGAAGAACCTCTGTCAGCTTCTCATCTTTGCAGGTATCCGCATAATAACGTACAAGATGACGCACCAGAGTTTTCGGCACTGAAGCATTCACGCCGTACATGGACATATGGTCACCATTGTAGGTTGCCCATCCCAGAGCCAGCTCAGACAGATCTCCTGTTCCCACCAGAATCGAGCCATCCTGATTTGCACTGTCCATCAGGATCTGCGTTCTCTCTCTTGCCTGGCTGTTCTCATAAGTCACATCATGCACAGACGGATCATGAGCAATATCCCGGAAATGTACATTTACCGCTTCTTTGATATTGATCTCACTTAAAGTCGCACCCAGACACTGACTTAATTTGCAGGCATTCTGATAAGTTCTGTCTGTGGTTCCAAAGCATGGCATGGTAATACAGTGGATATCCTTTCTGTCCGCACCGGAAAGGTCAAAGGCTCTTGCGATCACAAGCAGTGCCAGTGTGGAATCCAGACCTCCGGAAAGTCCCACTGTTGCCTTATGGCAATGGATATGATCCATACGTTTCTTAAGTCCCATTGCCTGGATATTCAGGATTTCATCACAGCGCATATCCCTTTCTTCTTTTCGTGAAGGTACGAAAGGATACTGCGGATATTTTCTGGTCAGCTTTGTCTCTTCCACATTCAGATGGAAGCGTACTTTAATATGATCACTGTCGTCAGCCGGCTGATAAGTAGTCAGTCTTCTTCTCTCATCGTTCAGCCTCTGCACATCAATCTCACTACATACAATACCATTGTGGAAACGTTTTCCTTCCGCAAGGATCACTCCATTCTCTGCGATCATATTCTGACCGCCAAAGACCAGATCCTGTGTAGACTCACCTTCTCCTGCATTTGCATATACATATCCGCACACCAGACGTGCAGACTGTCCGGAAACAAGATCTCTGCGGTAGCTGTCCTTTCCGACCATCTCATTGCTGGCTGACAGATTCACGATCAGATTCGCTCCTGCCTGTGCATGGAGAACGCTTGGCGGCAGTGTCACCCATAAATCCTCACAGATCTCTGCTGCTGCCACAAGCTCCGGCTCCTCCTCACAGATAAAAAGAATATCTGTTCCAAAAGGAACTCTCTTTCCCTCAATATCCACATATTCCAGACAGCCAAGACCTGATGCAAAATGGCGCTGCTCATAAAATTCTCCATAGTTTGGAAGATAAGTTTTCGGAACCAGACCAATGATCTCGCCTCTGTTTAAAACTGCTGCCACATTATATAATTTTCCATGATTTCTGAAAGGCACACCTACAAAAACAAGGGCATCCACATCAGCAGTTTCCTTTGTGATCTTCAGCAAGGTTTCCCAGGCGCTGTCGAGAAGACGTCTCTGCAGGAAAAGATCCTGACAGGTATAGCCTGTGATACAAAGCTCCGGAAAAATCATAACCTTCACATGTTCTTTTTCCATCTCATGGATCAGTCTGATAATCTCATTTCCATTGGCATTGCAGTCTGCAACTGTGATATAAGGTGTTGCGGCTGCTGTTTTGATATAACCGTTTTTCATTTTCTACCTCTTCTTCCCTGTGCTCCGGCAGATCTATCTGTCAGTACATTGGCGTCTCTTATTTACATTTACGCAGGATTTCTTTCAGTTCTTCCACTGTAAATTCATAATTCTTATTACAGAAATGGCAGTTCATCTCAATGGACTTACCTTCCTGGATCATTTCATTGAGTTCTTTTCTTCCGATGCTGATCAGGGCTTTCTCCACTCTTTCTCTGGTACAGTTACAGTAAAATTCCGTAGGAACTTTCTCATTGATCTCCATGTCAAAGCCCTCAAGGACTTTCTCAAGCAGGCTCTCAGGAGTATGCCCCTCTTCCAGAAGATTTGTGACAGATGTGATTTTCTGCACATTTTCCTCAAGCTTCGCAATTGTGCTTTCTTCCGCAAACGGCATCAGCTGCACGATAAATCCGCCAGCCTGACGTACTGTATTGTCTTTATTCATAAGAACTCCAAGACCAACTGCTGACGGTACCTGTTCACTTGTAGCAAAATAATAGGTAAGATCTTCTGCGATCTCGCTGGTCTGAAGCGCAACCTGTCCAACATAAGGCTCTTTCAGTCCCATATCCTTGATCACGTTCATAAATCCTACACCGACAGCACCTGCAACATCCAGTTTTCCCTTGCTGTTCGCCGGGATACATACATCAGGATTTCCCACATATCCCTTTACACGACCTTTGGAATCTGCAGTCACAGTAATTCCTTCCAGAGGACCTCCTGCCTTAATCTGAAGTGTAAGGATATCCTTATCCCCCTTCATCATGGTACCCATCATGGCACCTGCTGTAAGAAGACGTCCCAGTGCCGCTGTTGCAACCGGGCTTGTATTGTGATCCTGTCTCGCTGTTTCTACTGTTTCTGTAGTAACTGCCGCAAATGCCCGAATCTGATCATTCGCTGCAATTGCTCTGATAATATAATCGTTCATTCGTTTATTACTCCTGTTATTTCTTTCATATTATTTTCATTTTGTCCATGGCTTAACGTCAAATCAATAGCAATCCCCGTAAATAATGCATTAATTAAGAGGCTTGCTATAATTGCATCAATCTGCGCGATGTGTCTCAGGTTTCTCCGGAATCCTTCCATGATATCCGTTCTGTGCACTTTTTCCATGCTCTCTTGCAACAAAAGTCAGACGTTCACAATTCTCATCACCCGGATTATGAGTATACGCATCATAGACTGCCACCAGTTCCATTCCTGCCTTCACAATCATAGCCTTGATTGCTTCTATGGAATACGCTTTCTGTACATGTTCCTCCTCACACTTCTCATACAATCCGTCTTCTCTTGGAAGAAAAAGTGCCAGTTCATATACATTCAGGGCATTTTCCCTGTCATAACTGTTCTCCCAGATAAAGCTTCCGTCCTCTCTGTCCTCAGCAATAGTCGTATCGCCGATCACATCCTGGTATTTATGGATCGTATTCATATCAAAAATGAACAGCCCGCCCGGATCCAGATAATTATTTACCAGCGCAAAAAGATACTCCAGATCTTCCTCGTCCGTCAGATAATTCATACTGTCACAGACACTGATTACAGCACGAACCGTACCATATAACTCAAAATCCTGCATATCCTGCAAAAGATATAGAATATCATGACCGGATTCCGCCCGCTTCTCCATAGCCTCTGCAAGCATCTCCTCAGAATTATCGATACCGATCATATCGTATCCGGCATCTGCAAGCATCTCTGTCACAGTACCTGTTCCACATCCCAGCTCCAGAACCAGACCATCCCTGATCCCGTCCTGAGCCAATGTTTCTATAATATAGTCTGCCCATTCACGATAGTTTACATTATCCATGAAAACATCATAAACACCGGCAAATCTTCCATATGATTCCATTCATCAGCCCTCATTATCTACCTGTTTTACTGTTCACAGCAACACATATTTTCTCTGCTATTCTACCACAACATCCGTTCTTATGTAAATAACAGGTTGGTCTCTGTCAGCGCAAAAAAGGACGACTGTTTTTTACAGCAGCCGTCCTTTTCAACTTTTCTGTTACTGATTCTTAGGCATATAGCGGACATACGCCGGTTCTCCATGATAGTAATAGTCAACGCCGTTCTCATCATAAACGTCCTCGCCATTAGCAAAATCATAGGTATTTCCGTCATCATCACACCATGTACCGTCACCATTCGGATAAATTACAAGCGGATATCCGTCGGAGTTTCTGTAAATAGTTCTTGTCTGATCTGTATCATAGTCCGGATCATCTGTTCCTACAGGTGTTCCGTCTGCATAATATCCATTGGAGGAACCATCGTCATAATCATAAGATCCGTCGCTGCTGCCATCAGAAGTATAGTCTGAAGAACTGTAATCTGATGAACCGTCCGATGAAGTATCACTGTAAGAGCCGTCTGTACCTGCTGAAGAGCTTCCATCTGATGAACTGCCGGATGCTGTTCCGTCTGTACCTGCAGCCGCTGTTCCTGTAGTTCCTGAAGTGCCGTCCGCAGTTGTACCTGCTGTAGTTCCTGAAGTTTTTCCTGTTGCTGCTGCTTTCAGTACAGAATCACCAGAAATAGTGAATGAATCAACAGAAGTCTTGATTCCTGCCAGTGCTTTCTCATCCTTTACAGAACCTGCAACACTGTAAAATTCTGTTGTATTATCTGTGAAATATTTATTTACAACATATTTATAGTCACTCTTGTCAGTGAGGTAATGAACTGTATAGCTGTAAACATTTACACCGCTGACTTCCTCTGATTTATAATCCTGGATCTCAAAATCTGTACCTTCTACAAGATTATCTGCCTTTACAAGTGCAGAGGCTGTATCCTGTGAGCTTGGAATGATCGCCACAGACATATCCTCCTCACCAGAACCATGCAGGATCAGGAGTTTGCCCTGTTTCGGTGACTCGAAGCTTAACATATCGTCAGAATCTGATTTATTCGCCCATGTCGCATCCGGAAGTTTAATGGATACTGCTTTGTTCTTAGATGTATAGGTAGTATTCTGGGCATTGGCCGGTGCAGGGGTAGGAGTTGCTTTCGCTGCTTTGGTTGGCTCCGGTGTAGGAGTTACCTGTACCACACTTGAATCCTCGTCACTGCCGCCTCCAAAGTTACATGCAGTCATGGAAACAGATAATACAGCTGTTAAGGCCAATAACATTAGTACTCTTTTATTTTTCATAATATCCTCCTTAGAATAGATATATAGTCTTCAGGTAATATTTGATATCAGGTCAGGAGAGGAAACCTCTCTCTGATATTATTATAACTGTTCCGTACTTTATAAAATATGATGTCAGGGTCAAAAGATATTTTGCCCCTAACATTATATATTTTACAATTTCATTACATAGATGTCAATGTCGATTTCTCAGCCTTCTGCGATTTGCATAGTCTGTCATAACGCCATTTTTCTGCTTCATCATACCATTTATCTTTTTTTCTCTGTAACTGAGAGATTACTTGTTACTGTTCACACACCACTATCCCGAAACATACAAGCCAAAATTCCATTGCCGCAGGCAATCTGGAATGAATTTTGGCTACGTTACTGTGAACGGAGTGAACAGTAACGATTACTTTTTTATTTTTCCACTTCATACATATGCAGTTCATGAAGGGCTCTTGTTGCAGCGATATATCTCGCCTGACGCACAAGCGGGCTCTGATCTTTCTGCGGAAATACTGCAAATACCTGATCAAATTCCAGACCTTTTGCCAGATAGAATGTCGTAACTGTAAGACCTTTCTTAAAGCTTGTGCTGTTTCTGTCCAGATAAGACAGACGTTCTTTTATATCAAATCCTTTTTCTCCCAGAATTTCCTTCAGAAGAAGCCACATATGTTCTGCTTCTTTCTCTGTACGCAGGACAACCGCTGCTGTTTCATATTCTTCTTCGCCGAGTTTCAGAGTTTCTGCAATCTCTTCCGCAGCATGGCTCATATCTGCAAATATTTTCTCCTCCACCGGAGCACCATGACGTTCAAAGAGTTCCATATCTTCAATACCCGCAAGCTGATTTGCATAAGACGCAATCTCTATGGTGTTACGGTAACTCTTATTCATAATGATCTTGTGGATATCCCTCCCGAAAATCTTCGGCAGAAATTTCAGCACATCCTGCTGTTTATCATCCATAGTCTGTGCCCGGTCACCCAGGATCGTCATTCTGCAGGAGAAAATCCTCTGCAGAATTTCATACTGAAGCCTTGCGTAATCCTGCATCTCATCTACCACCAGATGCTTGATATTGCTTCTTCCCTGCTGGCTCTGCAAACGATATTTCAGGTAAAGAACAGGATAAACATCCTCATATTTCAGCTTTCTTTTCTCATAAGAAACACGCGGAAGTCCTTTGTATCCATTTTCTTTCAGGAACTGACTGTAGATCACATAAAGATCTCCGGTCACATACAGCTTCATGAATTTCTCGCGGATCAGGTCTTTCTCATCATCTGCCAGATCACGGTCCCGCAGAGTTTCCACCTCGTCAATGAAATAATCTGCAACTGCATCCATCCTTGAGAGCAGTGGAAAATCCTGGAATTTGAAATAAAACAATTCAATAATCTCTGATTCTTTCTTTACAAATCCCTTATATTCCACATCTTTAAAATTCATCAGCCGGTCTTCCAGTTCCACCAGATAGCGTTCCATAAGATTTATAAATTCCATGGACTGCTTTTCCTCTGCCAAAGAAGCTTTCTGCGGAAAACGGATTCTGCGTTCAATTTCATCATAGCGGTCTTCGCAGTCAGAAACTGTATCCCTAAGCTGCTTATAGGCAAAAAGATCAAAGCTCATTTCCTTAATATTCTCTTCTCCCAGTTCAGGAAGGATATGGGAAATATAATCGGAAAACACTCCATTTGGTGACAGGATCAGAATATTGGAAGACTTCAGATTCTGTCTGTCATGGTAGAGAAGATAGGCGATCCTGTGAAGCGCCACGGAAGTTTTACCGCTTCCTGCTGCACCCTGGATCACCATGATCCTGTCTTTGGTATTTCGGATAATGGCATTCTGCTCCTTTTGAATGGTACGGATAATGTTCTTAAGCTGTACCTCACCGTTACTTCCCAGCTCTGCTTTCAGGATCTCATCATCGATCTTCACATCACTCTCAAATTCGTAGATCATTTTTCCGTTGCGGATCTTATACTGCCATTTCGAAGCAACCTCACCATGAATCTCGCCCATGGGAGCCTCATAAGAAGCCGGTCCTTTGTCATAGTCATAAAACAGACCGCTTACCGGAGCACGCCAGTCGTATACTAATGGAATATGCCCTGCTTTCTCTGCAAAATTTCCAATTCCAATATAAAAGATCTCCGGTTCGTCCTCTCCTTCGTAAATGAAATCCACTCTTCCGAAGAATGGAGAATCTGCCATTCTGCGAAATCTCTGCTTCAGGATCAGCTGCTCTTCATTTGCGGAAATCTGGCGGAACAATGCCTGCTGATTATCATAATTCTCATAGCCATACTGGTCCATCTCTGTATAATTTTCCCAGTAATACTCATGCATTCCCTCAATCTCTTTCTGGCCTTCCACCAGAGAAAGGCTGATTTCTGTGATACGTTCTTTTAATTTTTCCAGTACATAGCCCAGATATTCTCTGCCGTTTTTCTTATCTGTCATATTGTTGATATCCTCTGATATTTGCAACTGTTCAGTAACTTCACAGCTACAATACTCCTTATTATTGTTATCATTTTCTCTTGTTATTATGATGATAAAATATAGTTACTGTTCACTCCGTTCCCAGCAACACGCTTCGCGATGCACAGAGTTTATGCTAATCGCATAAATTCGCGCGGTATGTCTCGGGTTTTCTGTGACCTTCGCTCACAAAAAACACCTCGCGGGATATTACCAGTGAACAGTAACAAAATATATCAATTTTCGTAGATTGGTTTTTAATTATAACATATTCCCCTCTTACAGAAAAGACAAAAATCCGGCAAAAATCCCTCAGCCGGTATCTGTGTGATCCTATATCTTCCTGGCGAAGGAAATATCTGCATTAGCCTGGAGCCGGATATATTCTCTTTCACAAATACCCCTGAGGGATTGTAACTTTATATTTTAAGCAGTTGCCTTATTCTCAAACTGACTGTTATACAGGTCTGCATAGAAGCCTTTCTTAGACAGAAGCTCTTCATGATTTCCCTGCTCGATAATGTCACCGTCTTTCATAACCAGGATCAGGTCTGCATCCTTGATGGTAGAAAGTCTGTGTGCGATCACAAAGCTGGTTCTGCCCTTCATCAGATTGTCCATGGCTTTCTGGATACGCACTTCGGTTCTGGTATCTACAGAGGAGGTTGCCTCATCCAGAATCAGGATCTTATTATTGGCAAGAATTGCCCTGGCAATAGTAAGAAGCTGTTTCTGTCCCTGGGAAATATTACTGGTTTCTTCATCCAGAACCATGTCATAGCCGCCCGGCTGCTGCATGATAAAGTTGTGCACATGGGCTGCCTTTGCTGCTGCGATCACCTCTTCATCTGTAGCATCCAGACGTCCGTAACGGATATTTTCCATAATGGTTCCTGAGAACAGCCAGGTATCCTGAAGCACCATACCAAACATCTCTCTCAGACTGCTTCTGTTAAAGTCTTTGATGTCATAACCGTCTACCTTAATACTTCCGCCATTGAGATCATAGAATCTCATAAGCAGTTTCACCATAGTTGTCTTTCCTGCACCTGTGGGACCTACAATGGCAATCTTCTGGCCATCCTTCACATCTGCAGAGAAATCATTAATAATGATCTTATCCGGATTGTAACCGAATTTTACATGTTCAAACTGTACATCTCCTGTAAGTGTATTAACATCTACAGGGTTCTTCTCATTCTGACTCTCTTCCGGCTCCTCCAAGAATTCAAATACTCGTTCGGAAGCTGCTGCTGAGGACTGTAACAGGTTTGTAACCTGTGCAATCTGCTGGATTGGCTGTGTAAAGTTACGGATGTACTGGAAGAAGGACTGGATATCACCGACTTCAATACTTTTTTTGATTACAAACACGCCGCCTAAGAGAGCTACCATTACATATCCAAGGTTACCTACAAACTGCATGATCGGCATCATCATTCCTGAGAAAAACTGAGATTTCCATGCAGATTCATAAAGCTTCTGATTATCTTTCTCAAATTCTTCTACTACATCATTCTCTTTGTTGAAAACCCGGACCACATTATGACCACCGAAGTTTTCTTCGATCTGACCGTTTACTTTACCCAGATAGCTCTGCTGATCCTGGAAGTATTTCTGGGAATGCTTCATGACAGTCTGGATGATGAACATGGAAACCGGCAGGATCAGAAGTGCTGCCAGAGTCATCCACACATTGATGGAAAGCATCATAATAAATACACCGATCAGGGTTGTCACTGATGTGATCAGCTGTGTCAGACTCTGGTTCAGACTCATCTGCAGAGTATCCACATCATTGGTGATACGGGAGAGGATCTCACCGTTTGTTCTGCTCTCATAATAGTTCAGAGGCAGTCTGTTGATTTTCTTTGAAATATCTTTTCTCAGATTATAGGTAACATCATTGGAGATCCCTGACATTACGAATCCCTGTACAAAGGAAAAGCATGCACTTAACACATATAATCCAAGTGTCCATAACAGGATCATCCCGATCTTTCCGAAGTCAATTTCACCGGTTCCGTTTACCTTGGCAACCAGGCCGTTAAACAGCTCTGTGGTCGCCTTACCTAAAATCTTAGGCCCTACAATACTAAACACAGTTCCCGCTACTGCAAAGATAAACATCAGTATAAAGCGGAATTTATATCGTCCCATATAACGGAAAAGCTTAGCCATGGAACCCTTGAAGTCTTTCGCCTTTTCGCCGGACATCATACGTCCATGTCCTCCCATAGGACCTCTTCTTCTCTGTTCGCTCATGCCAGTTCCTCCTCTGATAACTGAGATCTTGCAATCTGCTGATATACCTCACAATTTGCCATCAGTTCCTTATGAGTTCCAATACCTGCCATATGTCCGTCGTCCAGTACAATGATCTGGTCTGCACCAAGGATGGTACTGATTCTCTGGGCAACGATCACAGTAGTTGCATCCTTGGTGTACTCCTTCAATGCCTTTCTTAACTGACTGTCAGTCTTAAAGTCAAGAGCAGAGAAGCTGTCATCAAAGATAAATATCTCCGGATCCTTTGCAATGGCTCTGGCAATGGACAGACGCTGTTTCTGTCCACCCGAAACATTGGTACCTCCCTGTGATACAGGGGATTCATATTTCTCCGGTTTTGTATCAATAAATTCTGTAGCCTGTGCAACCTCTGCTGCTTCTTTTACCTGTGCATCAGTGATCTCCGGCTTACCATAGCGGATATTGGAATCAATAGTACCTGAGAAAAGTACACCCTTCTGCGGCACATATCCCAGTTTGTCACGAAGTTCTTTCTGAGTCATGTCGCGGACATCCACACCATCCACTTTAACAGAACCCTTTGTCACATCATAGTATCTTGGGATCAGGTTGATCAGGGTACTCTTACCGCTTCCAGTACTTCCGATCACTGCGATCGTCTGACCTTTCTTTGCTTTAAAGGAAATGTCTGTCAGTACATTCTCACCTGCTTCTGGGTAAGCGAAGGATACATGGTCAAATTCGATCTCACCTTTCACATTTTCTGACGGATGTACCGGAGTTTCCGGATCCTGAATAGAAACCTCTGTTTTCAGAACCTCATCAATACGAAGCGCTGCAACATTTGCTCTCGGGAGCATAATAGACATTGCAGTGATCATCAGGAAGGACATAATGATCTGCATTGCATACTGGATAAATGCCATAACATTACCAACCTGCATGGTTCCGTTGTCTACTGCATGGGCACCACTGTAAATAATAAGTACAGATACACCATTCATGATCAACATCATAATGGGCATCATAAAAGTCATACATCTGTTGACAAACAGGTTTGTTTTTGTCAGATCCAGGTTTGCTTTCTCAAAACGATCTTCCTCATGCTTCTCACGGCTGAATGCACGGACAACAGGGATACCTGTCAGGATCTCACGGGATACCAGATTCAGTCTGTCGATCAGAGTCTGTAAGATAGTGAATTTAGGCATTGCCACCTGGAACAGCACAAAGATCACAATCAGGATCAGGCCAACTGCCACACCAAGGATCCATGTCATGGAAGAATCTGTGTTCAATACCTTGAGCACACCACCAATACCAAGGATCGGCGCGTACAGAACAATACGGAACATCATTGCCATAACCTGCTGTACCTGCTGCACATCATTGGTGCTTCGTGTGATCAGGGATGCTGTGGAGAATTTGTGATATTCTCTGCTGGAGAAGCTCATAACCTTACGGTAAATGCTGTTTCTCAGGTCATGACCAAGTCTGCCTGCCACTCTGGCCGAAATAAATGTGACGCTGATTGCTGCCAGCATGATCACCAGTGCCATGGCAAGCATTCTGATACCTGACATCAGGATGTAATGCATCTGAATGGCATCCACATCTTTCCCCAGTGCTTCATATTCTGAAGCAACAAAGGAAACACCAGCCTGTGTCACAATAGACTCCGGCATATCTTTCAGCTTCTCATCCATCTGACTCATAATCTGCTGTACTGCTTCTTCCGGCATCTGTGCCAGTGCTGTCAACGGGTCTGTTCCCTCCGGAAGGCCCATCTGTGCAACCATTGCCTGCCCCTGCTCACTGTCTTCGGAAAAGGCAGCTACCATCATCATTGCCTTTGAGAAATCCTCATTTAAATTCTCTCTGGTTTCTTTGGAAATATCATCGTTTAATAACCAGGTATCATCTTCCTGTGTATAATTCTGTGAAACTTCCTTTTTCTGATCCTCATCCATAAAAATCTGAAGATTCTGCAGGGTTGAATCCCGAAGCTTATCCGGCACACTGTCTTCAATACCTTTCTGCTGGATACCTACATTAATGATCTTGGAGGTATAATCCGGCAGGGAAAGATCACAGTACGCCTGCAGAAACAGAAGTGCTATGATCAGGACAATGTATCCCGCTGATTTCTTCAGATATTTCATCAGTTTAATCATTGCTTGATTCCCTCTTTTCCTATTTTTAATATGTATGTCTGTTTAAACTCACGTGTCAGTTCTTTCACAGACAATATTATTTTTTATCTGAACATGCTGATACAGTTTTCTCAATCTGCTCCATCATGTATTTTTCAGTTTCTACCTGTTGACAGGTATCTCCGAAATATTATCCAAAATCTGCCCAAAAAACCTTCGTAAAAGACATAGCTCCGCTTCGCTGAAATTGCTGAACATCACTTTCTCCACAGCTTTGCTTTCCTGCTGGAGCTCCTCCACGATTTTTCTTCCGTTTTCTGTCAGATATACACGCATGATGCGTTGGTCTTTATCATCACGTTTCCTGCAGACAATGTCTGCTTTCTCCAGACGCTGGATACTTACATTTACAGTGGGCGGTGTTACACCCATCCACTCTGCAATCTCCTTCTGGCTGCAGCCGTTATGTCTGTATACGATCATAATGATCGGCATCTGTCCCTGTTGGATACCGATTTCCCGTATACGCTGCATACATCTCATACCATATTGGCGGTTGATTTCCATAAAGAGAGCAGGCATGCTTTTCTCTTCCCGTTTCTCTTTCTCATCTTCCGGGCACCACATAACTTCACTCCTTTCCGGCCTCTGTCCTCTTTCAGGTCTGATATTATTCTTTAATTAGCCTGACTAATCATATATAATATACTTTTATACAAAAAATGCAAGCGTTTTTTGTGCAGTTTATAATTATTTTAGATTTAGCTTTGATATTTCCAATTTATAAATATTCAATTTTATTTTGCCCGGCTAATTTTTTTCATCTCAGGTCGAATAAAATTTCCAATATTCTTCAAGCTCTATCTCTGCATAACTTCTTTATAAAATTCTATAAACACATTAATTGCCGGAGACCGCCATTTGTTTTTGTGGAGCAGCAACTGTGTCCATACAGTTACCGGGCAGCCGGCAACATCCAGTCTTTTAATCTGTCCGTCTTTCACATATTTCTCCGAAATAAAATCCGGAAGAAAGGAAAGCAGGCTGCTGTTTTTTACCAGTTCACATATCTGAAGCGGATTTCCGATTTCAAGAACCGGACGGATTTCCAGTGATTGGGACGCAAGGGTTTCATTCAGTATTTTTCTGTAGCTCATGGCTTGTTCTGTTAACACAAACTCATTCTGAGAAATTTCACTTAATTTCCATGAACAGCCTGCAACAGGATTATCAGCCGCTGCAATAAAATGTACCTGTTCTTCCTGTTCCGCACAAATAATAAAATCCGAATCATAAATATGCCTGTCCAGAGTAAAAACCAGATCTGTTTCGTTCTTCCGCAATTTATCAAACATCTGCTCTGTACCGTTTTCTGTTATCTCCACTTTTATTTCCGGATACTGATGATGAAAACACAGAAAATCATTTTTAAAATATCTGCTGCAGACAGAACTGGACATAGACAACCGAATCTCGCCTTCAATGCTTTCAGCCGAATTCAGCGAATCAAGCATTTTCGCCTGTGCCTTCAGAATATTTCGAGCCTGCTGCAAAACTAAAACTCCCTTTTCCGTAAGATTGATTTTATGATAATAACGGTCAAACAGCCTGACATCAAGTTCCTTTTCCAGTTGTTTAATCTGTGAAGAAACTGTAGACTGGGTATATCCCAGTTCTTTTGCAGCAGCCGAAAATCCGGAATATTCACATACTGCAATAAAAGTTTTTAACACATTTGTATCCATTTCTCGTTCCTTTCCCATATTTTTTTCAATATTTTCCCATCAAAACGCAGAAGCATTATTTTTCTTATACAAACGATATTTTCAATAATATACAACAAAACAATCAATTTTACAAATATTGTTTTTTATCTTATAATATCCCTTATATGAACTTCTGAAGGGAGCGTTATCTTATGAAACGTGAACAGCTTGGAAGCCGGCTTGGCTTCATTATGCTTTCCGCCGGCTGCGCCATTGGCTGCGGAAATGTATGGAAATTCCCGTGGATGTGCGGGCAAAATGGCGGCGGCAGCTTTATGCTGATCTATCTTCTGTGTCTGGTCATCCTGGGAATCCCGGCTCTTGTGTTGGAATTTTCCATCGGAAGAGCGGCTCAGACAAGTCCCCTTTTCATGTACCGTAAGCTGGAAAAGCCAGGACAGAAATGGGGAATATTCGGTTGGTTCTGTCTGATCGGAAATATTGCCCTGATGGCATTTTACACTGTTGTATGCGGATGGATCATTTATTATTTTGTCCAGTTTCTCAGAGGTAGGAGTTCTTCACTGGGATTTTCAGCCATGATATCATCCCCCTCTGTGAATGTATTCTTCTTACTGGTCACTGTAGCAGTAGCGTTTTTTATCCTTTCCTTCAATCTTCAGGGAGGACTGGAGCGTGTCACAAAATATATGATGCTTGCACTGCTGGTACTGATGCTTTCCCTTGCTGTACATAGTCTTTTCCTCAATGGAGCAGGAGAGGGAATGACTTTCTACCTCAAACCGGACTTCTCAAAGATTAACGGTTCCGTGGTTGTAGGTGCCATGAACCAGGCATTCTTCACCTTGTCTACCGGTATGGGCGGCATGGCTATCTTTGGCAGCTACATTGGCAAAGAGCGTTCCTTAATGGGCGAAGCCATCCATGTGATCACACTGGACACACTGGTTGCTTTTCTTGCAGGCGTTATTATTTTCCCTGCATGCTTCACCTTTGATCTGGAAGTAAACGCAGGACCAAGTCTTCTGTTTGATACAATGGCGGCTGTTTTTAACAACATGTCCGGAGGACGTATCTGGGGATCCTTATTCTTCCTGTTCATGGTATTCGCAGCTATGTCAACTGTCCTGGGTGTGTGCGAGAATATCCTGGCAATGATCCGTGAGCTTACCGGCTGGTCCCGTCCAAAAGGCAGCGTGGTCTGCGGCGCAGGAATCTTCCTTCTGGCTCTTACTACTGCCCTTGGCTTCAGTGTATTCCACTTCCATCCATTTGCCGAAGGAACTACCTGGCTTGATTTCTGGGATTTCATTGTTTCCAACAATATTTTACCCCTTGGCTCTCTCGTCCTTGCGCTCTTCTGCTGTAATAAATTCGGATGGGGCTGGGATAACTTTATCAAAGAGGCCAATACAGGTAAGGGCTTAAAGGTACAGAGCTGGATGAAACCGCTCTTCCGGTTTGTGCTTCCGATTATGATTGCCTTTATCTATGTTTATGGAATGTTCACATTCAACTGGCGTTAAAAAAATAAGCTCCGTGGATTATATCTATCCACAGAGCTTATTTTTTATCCAACCATCATTTTTAATTTTAGTGAACTTTCTGATCCAGCATTCTTTGGATCAGCTCAATTGTATCCTTCAGTCCATAGTTGGCACTGTTGATACACAAATCATAATTCTCCGGTTTTCCCCATTTCTCACCGGTATAAAATTCATAATATTTCTTATGCTGCTTATCCATCTGCTTCAAAAAACGTACTGCCTGTTTCAGATTCATATTACGGATATCCATAACATGCTGTACACGAACCTGAAAAGGAGCACTGATAAACAGGCTGATATGCGGAATGTGATTATTCTTAAGAATCGTGTCTGCGCAGCGTCCCATGATCACACAGTCTTCACTCTTTGCCAGTTCACAGATCAGATCACTCATATTGAAAAATACGGCATCCTGCTTCGGAAGTCCGTGATAACGGTTAAATTCCCTGAACCAGGTTTTCAGATCTGTATGTTTTTTCTTTCTGTATTTATCAAATCTTTCAAAACTACCGGCGTCACCCACTGCATTTTTGTCTGCCTGCAGACGCTTCATAACCTGATCAAAAATTTCTGCATCATAATAGTTGATCTGAAGCTGATCCGCCAGTTCAAATCCGATATCATTACCGCCACTTCCCTGTGTACGGCTGATACAGATGATCAGATGATCATTTTCGGAAATCTCATTCTGGCGTCTTGCGATCAGATTATTCAGACTGATACGTTCTTTATCTACAATATCTGTCTGTCCAAATGTATCCGGAAGACTTTCAATCTCTTTCAGAATACTGTCATACTCTATCATAAGACGTCTTCTCTCGCTCTTATCCCTGATGGTACGGGCCATGTTACTGATCAGCGCCAGTTCACTTCTGAGCAGATGTCCGTCCGGCTTGGTATACATCAGTGCTGCCAGATGACGGAGAGTTGTTTCTTTTTGTCCTGTAAATGTACGTCCCAGAGAGGAACCCACACATTTATAAACTTCTTCGTCCAGGTTATAAATGCGTATTGCAAGTTCTTTACATTTTTCCTGATTATCCTGCATAATGATCCTCCCTCCTTATAAAAAGAATACAAACATATCGATAATAAACACCGGAACCAGAAATGCAACAGACCACAGCATATATCCGAAGAATGACGGCATCTTCACACCATTCTCATCAGAGATTGCCTTTACCATAAAGTTCGGGGCATTTCCGATATAAGTGTTGGCACCCATGAATACCGCACCACAGGAAATGGCAGACAGAATCTTGGTAGGTACTGTTCCCAGTGTAGTTGTGATTCCATTGGTAAATGCCAGCGTTCCTGCTGTTGTAAGGAATACCAGATAAGTAGGTGTGTTATCCAGGAAACTGGAAAGTGCACCGGTTGCCCAGAACATCTCTGCCGGTTCAGTAACTCCCAGATTCGGTCCTACCGCTTTCAGAAGCATCAATGCAGGCTGCATGGTGATAAAAATACCGATGAATAAAACCGCAACCTCCTGGATCGCGCCCCAGGTAAAATGGTTTCTGATACGGATCTGCTTATCTGTTGTCTTAAAGGAAAGAAAAGCAGCAAGCAATATGATTACAATCTCAATCAGTGCCGGGAATGTCAGGGTTACTTCTCCAAAAAGATGAATGCCTCTTACATTGCCTGCAGCATCCTGGAATGCGGACATTCCCGGAAGTACACCGCTTAAGATTACCGCGCCAACGATCATCACAAGGAAGATGATATTGTGCAGTCCATCCAGACGGAACTGAGTACCCGGTTTACGGATATCCGGTTTACGTCCATTTGCAATATCCTTTCTGTAGGAACGTTTATCAATCTGATAAAATACAAACAGCAAAATGACCATATTAAAGATCAGTACAGGGAACAGATGCAGGCTCCAGAAGAATGGAACACCTCGCATAAATCCCATTAACAGCGGCGGATCTCCGATCGGGGTAAGACATCCACCCATATTGGAAACCATGAAGATAAAGAAGATCATAATATGTCCTTTTCTCTTTCTCCATGAATTCATTTTAATTACCGGACGTACCATCAGCATACTGGCACCGGTGGTACCGATACAGCTTGCCAGAAGAGTTCCCAGTGCAAGCAGGCCCACATTAACACGGGGGGAACCTGCGAAATCACCCTCCATGGTAATATTACCTGATACGCAGAACAGGCCGAATAACAGAATGATGAATGTAAGATAATCATTCACAATACAGTCCAGAACTGTCTCTGCAGTCTTTCCGGCTCCATAAACGAAAGCAAATGGAACCACCATCAGAATGATCCATAAGGCAACAACCAGTGGCTGATGAGACTCCCACCACTCCGCTTTCACCAGAGGCATCACTGCAATACATAACAAAAGCCCTGCAAAGGGAATGCAAAGCCATACAGGTACTGTAAATGGTGCTTTACTGCCTTCTGCCGCAAATACACTCAACGGACAAGCCAGAAGAACTGCAAAAAAAGCACCCAGTACGGTCACCAACTTTTTCAAAACTGCCACCTCCATATTGTATTTTCGTACAGCGCGATTATCATTCAGGAGATTTTTTTCATATATGTGTTTCTTCCTATTTAATATGCGCTTGTTTTTTACAGATGCAATTATATCATACAGCATACAAAAATCAATTGTGTGGATAGTGAATATTTATACTTTATTTCCTGTTTTTTTATACATTTTTTACATATTCCCTGATTATTTTCGTTTATATTTTAACGATTTAATCTTTATTACTGACATTTTTTTGTACTGCCTTATCTATTTTTTAAGATTGTACTGATTTTGAAACACATGACCCAATAACTGCTCCGCAGTTTATCACTTTTTGGCAATTAAAGCAGGGATCTTTCTTATATGCAATACGAAAAATGCTCCCCAACAGCAATTCCCGCTGTCAGAGAGCATTTCGCATATTTCTTATATGAACTGATTGGTTGCTTCATCATACTCATAGTCGATGGAATGCATCTTCGCCACCAGTTCGTCTTTCTTCAGTCCTCTGCATGTACAGAGTGCTTCCAGGGAATCATAGTAATCCCTGAGCTGAGTATTTACATAACTCAGCAGAATCATTGGATCTTTGGGTATCATTTAGTTTCCGTCCTTTACCGTAACAATGAATTCCCCATTCTGAACATCCAGCACCAGAGTATCACCTGCGTGAACATCTCCGGACAAAATCTTTCTCGCCGCAAGAGTCTCTACATATTTCTGCAGATAGCGCTTCAACGGACGTGCACCATATACCGGGTCATAGCCATTCTCGATAACCTGATCCTTGGCTGCATCTGTCAGTTCCAGGGAAAGCTCCTGGTCTGCAAGACGTTTGTCAAGCTCGCCGACCATCAAGTCTACTATCTTACCAATATTGGATTTTGTCAAGGGCTTGAACATAATTATTTCATCCAGACGGTTCAGGAATTCCGGACGGAAATGGCCTCTCAGGTCATCCATAACCTGACTCTGAGCCTCAGGTTTGATCTCACCATTCTCATCAATACCATCCAGCAGATACGGAGAACCGATGTTGGAAGTCATGATAAGAATTGTATTCTTAAAGTCAACTGTACGTCCCTGAGAATCTGTGATACGGCCATCATCCAGTACCTGCAGCAGTACGTTAAACACATCCGGATGTGCTTTCTCAATCTCATCGAAAAGTACAACACTGTATGGTTTACGGCGGACTGCCTCAGTAAGCTGGCCGCCCTCCTCATATCCTACATATCCCGGAGGCGCTCCGATCAGTCTGGATACAGAATACTTCTCCATGTATTCACTCATATCAATTCTGACCATATTCTGTTCATCATCAAACAAATTCTCTGCCAGAGTTTTGGCAAGCTCTGTCTTACCTACACCTGTAGGACCAAGGAACAGGAAGGAACCGATAGGTTTGGTCGGATCCTTGATGCCGGCTTTGGAACGAAGGATTGCATCTGTAACCCTCTTCACACCTTCATCCTGGCCTACAACTCTCTTGTGAAGCTGATCTTCCAGAGTGAGGAGTTTGGCTCTCTCGCCTTCTGTCAGTCTTGTTACAGGAATACCGGTCCATCTGGAAATGATCCTTGCGATCTCATCATCAGTAACTGCCTCATGAACCAGACTTCTGTCACTTTCTTTGACACTCTTTTCTTCGATTTCCAGCTGCTGCTGTAACTTCGGGAGCTCACCGTACTGTAACTGTGCGGCCTTCTCCAGATCATAGTTCTGTTTTGCTTTCTGGATCTGCTTATTTACATCCTCGATCTGCTCACGAAGCTTCTGTAATTTCTCTACAGAATGCTTCTCATTATCCCACTGTGCTTTCTGGGTATTAAAGGTATCACGAAGCTCTGCCAGCTCCTTCTGAAGTGCTTCCAGACGTTCCTTACTCAGGTTATCTGTCTCTTTCTTCAGTGCAGATTCCTCAATCTCCAACTGCATGATCTTACGGCGCTGTTCATCCAGTTCTGAAGGCATGGAGTCCAACTCTGTCTTGATCAGGGCACAGGCCTCATCCACCAGGTCAATAGCCTTATCAGGAAGAAAACGGTCTGTGATATATCTATGTGAAAGTGTAGCTGCTGCAACCAGTGCACTGTCTGTGATCTTAACACCATGGAAGACCTCATATCTCTCCTTCAGACCACGAAGGATGGAAATGGTATCCTCCACTGTAGGTTCATCTACCATAACGGGCTGGAAACGACGTTCCAGAGCGGCATCTTTCTCAATATACTGACGATACTCATCCAGAGTTGTGGCACCGATACAGTGAAGCTCACCTCTGGCAAGCATAGGCTTCAGCATATTGCTGGCATCCATAGCTCCGTCTGTCTTACCTGCACCAACGATCAGATGTAACTCATCAATGAAAAGAATAATGTTTCCTTCACTCTTCTTTACTTCTTCAAGGACTGCTTTCAGACGTTCCTCAAACTCACCTCTGTATTTGGCACCTGCTACCAGAGCACCCATGTCCAGGGCAAAAATCTTCTTATCCTTCAGACCTTCCGGCACATCCTCTGCCACGATTCGCTGTGCAAGACCCTCGATTGCTGCTGTTTTACCTACACCAGGCTCACCGATAAGCACCGGATTGTTCTTGGTCTTACGAGAAAGGATTCTAATGATATTACGGATTTCTTCATCACGTCCGATCACAGGATCCAGCTTCTGGTTACGTGCCTTTTCAACTAAATCCTCGCCATATTTATTCAAAGTATCATAAGTAGCTTCCGGATTGTCGCTGACTACACGCTGATTGCCTCGTACTGTAGAAAGTGCCTGCAGGAAACGCTCCTTAGTAATGCCAAATTCCTGAAACAGTTTCTTCATGCTTGGACTTGGATATCTCAACAAAGCAAGGAATAAATGCTCTACAGAGACATATTCATCACCCATTGCCTTGGCTTCATCCTCTGCACTGACCAGAGCCTTGTTCAGATACTGTCCGAAACGAAGCTCACCGCCAGATACCTTAACCTTAGCATCCAGTGCCTGATTCAGAGAATTTCTAAAATAATCCTTATCTATCTCCATCTTCTCGATCAGTTTAAGAATCAGGCTGTCTTCCTGTTCCAGCAGAGCATATAAAAGATGCTCCTCTTCAATCTCCTGGTTGCCAAACTGATAAGCAACCTTCTCCAGATCCTGGACAGCCTGTACGGATTTCTGTGTAAATTTACTGATATTCATAGGCTAACCCTCCTCTTATATGAGAAATATCTCTCCCGAAGGAGAAATATGTTGTTTTCTTTGTTCTGCATGTAATATAACACATGTTGTTAGCACTGTCAAGATGTGAGTGCTAATTTTTTTTCAACTCCTCTCCTATCTACCTCGCTGATAAATTTTTCTATCAGTCTGTTTACTTCATTCGGCTGGTCCGTATTGGAATTATGACCAGCATTCTTTATCCATATTTCTGATTTCTGCAATAAATCCTCAACACCGCCACAATAGAGAATCAACTCTTTATAAGCCTGCTGAACTTCTGGCGATAAATTCATATAAGCAAAGTACAGCTTGTTTAATCGTCTGACAGAAGTTGTCCTTACAATGTCGCCAGCAAAAGGAAGTTTCTCTTCCATCGTAATTCAGTCCTTTCTTTTTAATTTTGAATATGAAAAAAGCAGTCGATCCTAAATGAAAGACTGCTTTAAATCATATCCTTTACTACCACATTTACAGGCACTTTCCCGGCATATTCTTGTTCCAGTTCCTCTGCCAAATATGCATCGCTCATGCAGTGCATATCAGAAACACCGTCACGAATCAGCTGATAAACCTGGGAATGATAAAAGAAATCCAATGCCGCATCCAGCGAGAGCCCCTGCTGTTTAGCAAAGCATTCAATAACACGGCTATATTTTTTCTGAAGCAAAATCGGATTCGCTGTCATAATGTTTCACTCCCTTCAAAATGCAATAAAGACAATGCTTTTTCTGTGCGGAAACTTATTTGCAGATTCGGCTTTTCATAACGCAGGCGGTTGATAGCTTCCGTCTTATCAATCAGCCCGTCAAAGAACAGCTCCACAGTATTGAACACCTTATCATTGGCAACACCACCCACAACCAGGTCGTAATCGGTCGAATCTTTCCCGCTGCGGCAGTTCAAAATAAAATCCAGCCATTCTTCGGATTAAGAATCGAATTTCAGCGAGAAAGAACCATGATAGAGAATCATACTTCTACACCCCTTTCTTTCATCACGTCAAGGAGGTCATCAACAATATATTCCCTGCTCTGGGTATGCAACATTTCATATTCCGGCACAATATAGCCGTTCAAAATATTACTCTGTTCGGTAAATGCCTGATAAACACGCTCTGCATTCACACCCAGCTTTGCCGCTACATTTTCAATGCAAAAAACAGCAAACTCCAGCTCACTGGAATTTTTGATTTTTTCATCTGTCATAATCTACAAGCCCTCCTTCGGAATCACTGTTCTCCATTTGAACGCTTTTATCTTTATTATATGCAAATGTCCGCACAATAACAATACTAAATTTACGCTCCAATAATCTTATTGAATAACTGTAACAATACGTCTTTTACGCCGGACGTATTGAATACAAGACCAACGGCTACTAAGGCAACTACCAAGAATCCGATAAGTTTGGAAAACTCACGCTTGAATCCCAAGTAGATACCGATATAACTGCAATAATGCCAGAAGTAAAATATCCGATACCTTTTCCAGCCACAATAAAATGCAGGGCAGCCAATATTATACTAATAACTATCAATGCAATTCCATATAATACTTTTTCCACTGTATATTTAATTTCATCCGGGCACTCCTTTCCTATCTATCTCGCTGATAAATTTTTCTATAAGTCTGTTTACTTCATCCGGCTGGTCAGTATTGGAATTATGACCGGCATTCTTTATCCATTTAAGCGATAAACCTTCCCTCTGATGCCATTTCTTATTATAACTTTTTGCAGATCCCGCTTTATCCTTTTCTCCACAGATAAGTAATGCCGGACAACTGATATGATATGGCAAATCTGCTTTAATTGCCTCAGCAAGCATTCTGTACCCGAAGCCAGCGAGCCTTGCATATTCTTTATGCTCTGAGTCATAGGCCATCATCATCTTTCGCATAAGATTCTGACCATAGTCCGTCTCAGAGCACCCTCTTGAACCAGCCCTAAGAAGAGCTTTCCATGGATATATTCTGTATAATGGCTCTACTCTTTCAAGAAGCCATATTTCCATTGCAGTCATATAAGACTTTTGAAGCGGTGCAGAATCAATGGAGATAAACCCCGTTATCTTATCCGGATATAATTCCATATACATTTGGGCCAGATATCCACCCATAGACTGACCGATAATGATTGGATTATAAATTTCTTCTTTTGCTAAAATTTCATAAAGCCATTCTGCCATATCAGACAGGCCGTAATTATTCGTAAATGGTCTGGATAATGCATGTGATGGTGCATCCCATACAAACACATTCTGTTTATTCTCAAAATATTCTGTCTGCTTCTCAAAAAGCCTATGGTCTGCCGTAAGTCCCGGTAAGAACACTAACGTAATTCTCTGTTTATCTATTATATTTACAAAATAATGGATGCAGCCACAGGGCGTCTTGTAACTGTTTTCTGTCATTTTTCGCCCCCTTTCCATAAACCATTTCCCAATGATTTATCATTTCCAGATATCATTAATATCTTCTACTTCATATATCACTCATCTTCCTCAAGTTTCTGTACTCTTCTTTTATATATTTTAGAAGATATCATTAATGCTAATAAACATAAGATTTCCACCTGCACAAACATAATAATTCCGGTTGCAATTGAACCAATAAGTTTATGGTAATTCCGATAGGAAACACTAAACCATATAATTCCTGTCAACACTGCCGCAATACTACTGACTATGACATTCGTCTTGAAATTCGGTTTCAATCTCCTGTCCCAGATTCCATTTCGGATACATGCAACCAAAAGATAAAAGGCAAGACTCATAAGTACAGCCCCTTCTCCGGCAAGATTCTTGATACTGTCATTCCCCACTATCATTTGTATTGCCATTACAATCAGCAATCCCCAAAAAGCAATCCAACATCCATTATGTTCGATTTTAAGAAGTTTTAGTTCCTGACGTTCATCTAAATTACTTTTCATTTTCCTAATTTTCATCCTCTTCATCCTCCCAGAATAAATCATCTAAACGTTTATCTAATACGCGACAAATTTTACGACACAGTTTTATTGTGGGATTATATTCTCCCTTTTCAATAGCATTTATAGTTTGCCTTGAAACACCAACAGCTTCTGCTAAGACCTTTTGCGTCATATCTTTTTCAGCCCTTGCCACTTTTATCGCAATATTTTTTGCCACTTTATGTTCACCTCCATTTATAAAGTAACATTTCTTTTCCATAATGTCAATTATATTTTACTTTTTTTGTCTTGTATATTAAGATAAGAATGCCCTTAATGATTAACCCATAATTGAATTTTTACTTCACGATAAGAAAATTCCCTGTCATTTTTATGTCCATAAGTACTCTTTCAGGTGTATCCAAATTGCTGAAAATGCGTTATGTAATAGTAAAATACCACAAAAATCGAGTACAAATTTTGTAATGGGTTATGCGCTTAACCATTGTAAATTCCATATTTACAATGTACCATATAATCATAATATCGCAGAAGAAGGAATGGAAATGACACAGAACAGAGTTAGAAAGGAAAGAACATTCGGATTCCAGAGGATATCCAGATCATCGGCTTTGATGATAACATGGCAAGCAGGGAAAGCAATCCTTCCCTCACAACGATTCATCAGGAAGCTAGCTTAAGGGCGAAAGCGGCAATTGAATGTCTGGAGGCAATGCGCGATGGAGCAGAATATAAGACAGAAATCGTGTTACCGATTGATTTAATAAAAAGGGAAAGTACGAGGAAATTATAATGTCAAAATTTATGAAATCGTTGTGTAAAATAGCAATTCCTGTCACATTGCAAAGTATGCTGCAGGCATCATTTTCAATTGTTGACCAGATCATGATTGGACAGTTAGGCGAGACAAATATATCGGCAGTTGGATTATGTGGTAATTTTTCACTGATTTTTCAGTGGTGATTGGTGCGGTAACGGTATCGGCTTTACTCATTCTTTTGGCTGGAGTATATACCGGATTATATCGTGTTGATGACTGCGTAAAAGCTCTTGGAAAGACACTGCTTATCGTATTTGCCTTGTATGCTCCGGTCAAGGTGGAAAATATGATACTTGGCGGAGGCATTATAAGAAGTGGCGGTAACACCAAAATCATTATGATCATTGATATTGTTGGCACATGGTGTATCGGAATTCCACTGTGTCTGCTTGCAGCATATGTATTCAAGTGGGGAATTGTTGGTGTATATACATTGCTTACCACGGAGGAATTATTCAGGCTTGCTGTATCGTTAATTGTCTTTAACAACCGTAGCAAGAATTCCCTCACCTCTATAGGGACGCCACTGAAAAACTGTTTTTGCATACTATATATAGTGCCTTAATATTGACTGATGTACTTTATTTTGTGTTGATTTATACGAAAAAAGGACTTTTTCAGTGGCCTTCTATAGGTGATGGGATGAATTGCACATTCGAGCATGTCTGCTCAAATTCATAAAAAATCGCAAAAACACTTGTTCTGATACAATAAATATATTATAATAGAAAAAGAACAATATGCTCTTGGGATTTGGACGGTCGAAATAAGCAATAAGTGAGTGTACATAATGAGTTTAGATAATAATTCTCATTCAGTGTTTTTATTTGATTCTGGTTATGAAATATAGCAGAAAGATGCTGGACGATAAGATGTCAGAGAGAACAAAAGAAATCTTTGAAATATAGCACCTGTTGAAACAATCCATCAGTATATAGAGAGTCAGGGTGAG